>NZ_JAWLDW010000126.1:0-7251 GCF_041686455.1 Rhodohalobacter sp. | reverse complement strand
AATCAAAAACTCCAGCGCCTGGTTCAGAAACGCCCCGCTTCCGCAAGCCGGGTCGCAAATGGTGAGGTCCAGCAGCCACGCTCGGTATTGCTCCAGCTTGTCGAGCAGCTCTTTCTTGGTTTTCTTCTGGCGGTTCGGGCGGTACTCTTCGTCCACAATGTCCAGTTCAGCTTTTTGCTCCTCGCACAGTTTCCCGACGGTGTTTTCTACAATGTACTTGGTGATGTATTTGGGCGTATAAAACACCCCGTCTTTTTTGCGGCGGGTTTTGGAGGTGTCAACTTCCTGCCCTTCCAGCTCAGCGGTAATTTCCTCGATCTCGTTCAGCGAATGCTCAAAAATATGCCCGAGGATGTTTACGTCCACTTCCGACACAAAATCGTAGGTGCTCAGCTTCAGCGTATGTTTGTAGAGCAGCTCGTCGCTGATGGTCAGGTTGTCTAAAATCTCATCTTCCGCAAATAGCCCACCGTTATAGGCAAATATTTCATCTTTTCCGGGCATATTCCGGCCTTCATTCAGGTAGCCAAAATATTTTACAAAGCGCTCATAGAGCGGACGATACTCGTCCAGCTCCTTCAACTGCTGCCACTGCTGTATAATTTTTCGAATAGAGTTGGGCGGGAGTAGATTCCGGTCTTCGGCAAAAAAGATGAACAGAAAACGATCCAGCAGCTTCTGCGTTTTCTTGAAGAGCAGCAGATTGTCGTATTCCGGGTTGTGAGCTTTTACGCTCTCAAAAATATCGCTCTTAAATGCCGAATAGTCCTTATACAGCTTTTTGGTGACGTTCTCCTCTTCGGTGAGGGAGGCGTCTTTGATCTTCTTCGGCTGCCCCTTCGCAAAATTGGAATACCCAAGGCACAGCCACAGCACCTTGAATTCCTCTTTGTTTAGCGTGAAGAGATTGAACTCGAGGAAGTCCACCGCGTTATCAATATAAAACCGCAGCTTCTCGAAGTTGGAGATGACCACGTAGAGCGCATTGGGCTGTTTGTTCTTATACCCGAACGCCTGGCTCTCCACTTTTCCGAGATCGGTGGTTTCGGTGCCCTTCAGCTCGATCACACCGCGAACTTCATCGCCATCCAGCAGTGCACCGTCTGCCTTTTTGGAATCGGTGAGATTCTTTTGCTCTACCACCAGGTTATAATTCGGAGTGGGATTTTTGGTGTAACCCAACACCTTTACAAACATATCGTCGAGAAATCCTTCCTGATAGGATTCCTCTTTTGCCTCACGAATATTTTCCTGTATCTCTGCATTGTGAAAGTGAGCGGTAAAAGCCTCCCAGGCGTCATCCACCTTTTTTTCATCAACCCCCGACAAATACTTCTTCAGTACCGCGCTCTGAAATAAAGCCATATAACATAGTTTTTATAGATATTCGCTTAAATCCAATAGGATTATAGGGAAAGCAAGCCTGAGGGGAAAGAAAAAATATATGATCTGCAATCCGAAAGCCAAGCAACTCCCGCTACTTCACCTCATACTCAAATACATATTCATGCTTTCCATCCTCGGTATTAATGGTCATGCTGCCAGACAACCCCTGTAGTTCTCCGGTGCCCGAGTCGGGCACAACCTCCAGGATGAGTCTCTCGGCACCTCTCTCCATCGTTCCGAAATGTTGCAACACAAAGCTACCTGTTTTACCCGATAAACTGCCGGTGACCTGTTCAATCGCCACATATCCTGCCGATCCCTTCATCGGAGTCATTGCGCTCAGCATCTCACCCTTGCTGGTGGCATCCAGTTTGCCGTGAAATGTTTTGTCTAAAGACATCCGGTTGAGCTGAACACCGTGTCCCCCTTTTACGTAACCATCTATGGGATTTAATTTTACGTCAAAACTTCCGCTGATTTTCATGGTCCTGTAGGTTTGTTTCCGATTTAAATTTCTGATTTGTGTGAATTTCTCCCTCTTCCATCCATTCGATTATACCCAATAACAGACTGATTTGGAAGAAGATCAAAAGACTCTGTTGTGGATTTTATCCTTTAAATCTGTTATTTAAAATTCAATCTTTATTTAAAATAAGAGGGAATCAATGGCACATCCACCGTTCGACAGACTTCAACAACAGATTCAGGGAACAGTTATACAACCCACCGACAAACATTACGATGAGTATAGACAGGGGTGGAACGGATATTTTGACAAAAACCCCCAAGCCATCGTTGCCTGCAAAAGCGCTGATGGTGTTGTACATACACTTCATTTTGTAAAAGAGTATTCGCTGCCATTTTCCGTGAAAAGCGGCGGACATGATTATGCCGGTCACTCTATTATTGACAACGGTCTGGTAATCGATCTCTCCGGGATGAAAAAAATTAACGTAAATCCTGATAAGAAAACTGTTATGGCTGAAGCCGGTAACAGATGGGTAGATGTTGACAGGGAAACCGCAAAATATAACCTGGCAACCACCGGCGGAACGGTATCCACGGTTGGCATTGCGGGATATACACTGGGAGGCGGCAGCGGATACCTGGCTCGCAAAGCCGGGCTTGCGGTCGACAACTTGATCTCTGCTGAAGTTGTACTCTCCTCCGGGGAAAAAGTAGTTGTCTCTGAAAATGAGAACAGTGACCTGTTCTGGGCACTTCGCGGAGGAAGCGGGAATTTCGGGATTGTTACATCGTTCGAATATCGACTGCATGAAATACCGGAGGAAATCATGGCCGGCCAAATTGTTCATCCGTTTAAAAATGCCGGAGATGGTTTGAAGTTTTACCGTGATTTTATGGAAAAAGCCTCCGATAATCTGACCTGTTACGCATTCTTTCTCAATGTGCCGCCGGTAGAGGTTTTTCCTGAAAAGTATCACGGTAAAACGGCTCTGTTTCTGATCCTGGCACACTTCGGATCAAAAGAGGAGACTGAGGAGGAGCTTCAGCCGTTGCTTAACTTCGGCGATCCTATTTTAAAAGCAGTTCAACCGATGCCTTACACGCAAGCACAAACGATGTTTGATGACGGCATGGCAAAAGGGAATCGATGGTATTCAAAAGCGCACTATTTGGATTCGCTCCCGGATCAAGCGATAAACACGCTTTTGACGTACTTATCAGATATTCCCGGCCCATTCAGCTCAGCTTATCTGGAACCAATGGGCGGAGCTGTCAATCGCGTTAATAAAGAGGCTACTGCATTTCCTCACCGAAATGCAGCCTATGGACTCCACATTTTTCCCGGGTGGTCAGGTACCGATCTTGATCAAAAAACCATGAAATGGGCAAAAGACTTTTTCAACGATATGAAAACCTTTGCCAATGGAGGAGTTTATGTCAACCTGCTAGGCCATGATGAACAAAACAGGATAGAAAGTGCTTTTGGATCAAATTATCAAAAACTGAAACAGATCAAACAGAAGTACGATCCTGAGAATTTATTCAACCACAATCACAATATTAAACCTGAGAGTTAATCAGGCCTATTCCAGATTCCAGCTCCGGTTCACTTTTTCCAGAATCGATTTATAACGTGCATCCGCTCTTACATCCTTCAACTCATTCGGATAGAAATACCGTATCATGGCAGCGGTGAATGCTTTCCAAACAGGCACCATTTCAAACTGTGCAAAAGCATCGTCAGTTTTACCCATACTTGCATACAACACACCCAACAGTGCGTGCTTATTATATTTGATTAGCTTTTTCTGAATTGACTCAAGTTTTTCTGCTTCATTTTTTTGTATGGCATTTAAAGCCATAATCATTTCAATGTCCTGTTCTGAAAGTGCCCCCTTCGGATTTAGTAATTTTAAAGACTCCGTGAGAGCGAACTCAGCCTCATCAATTTTTTGAAGATGATAGAGTATCAATCCTTCCAGATAATATCCTATACCATATTCGGGCTCAATAGAGATTGCAGCCCTGGCTTCTTTAAGCGCTTCTTGAAACCTGCCGGCAGATAAATAGATCACACTTAGATAGGCTCTCGTATAGGTGGAGTAGGGATCGAGTTTTACCGACTTTTCCGATGCCGGAATAGCTTCCCCCAACTGACCCGTAATGGCCAGCAGCCAACCCAGCCAGCTGTAGGCTTCAGCAAAACTGGGTTGTAAACTGACGGCTTTTTCCAATTCTCTTTTCGCATCAGAACCGTTTAAACGCCTTGTATATAAAATACCCATTGTTAAATGCGCTTCTGCCAACTCCGGGTTAAGCGAGAGTGCTTTTACAGACGCTTCCATTGCATCTACTTCGAGTTGGGGAACTTGATAGTTGTACCATTTTGCCAAAATTAAAGTCTCCGCTAATCCTGCCCATGCCTGCGCGTACTTATTATCATGCTTCAGAGAGTTTTGAAAACTTTGCAATGCTGCATTCAGGCTTCGCTCCGTTCTTTTATTTAAATATGAGCGCCCCTGATTGTATAGGAAATAGGCTTCAACGTTTTGTGTCGGTTGATTAATGACCTGTTTTTCCTCATTTGGAGTCAGTTCAGCTTTTAAGCGGTTGGTTATGCTGATCGCCAGATCCGATTGTATATCAAAAATGGTCTCTTCTGATAACTTCCTGTCGTACGTAATGGCTGTATGATGCTGGTCACTTTTCGTATCAATAAGCTGAACATGCAGCCTCAATTGACTTGCTGACTGCTGGACTGCGCCCTCAACGATAAAGTTGACACCCAGCTCGTTGGCAATCTGTCTGATCGACAACTTTGTATTTCTATATCGCAGTACAGAAGTTCTCGAAATGACCTTCAAGTCTCCAACACCTGCCAGACGGGTTAATAGATCGTGATGTAAACCATTCGCGAAATCGGACACTTCTGTGCTGCTTCCAATCTCTTCAAAGGGAAGCACCGCTATTGAGCGAGAGTCAGTATTTTTTCCCGGATCTAATTTTGGATCGGGTAATGATTGCCCCGAACTCTTTTTAACCGACTTGTTGAGCTCCTCTAATAGGTCTTCGAAAACTTCCCCGAATTCCTCGCCCATCAAACGGGCATGATTCTCGGCTACCCGTTTCACTTGAGATCGTTTACCGGTAGTGTGAAGTAGTCTAAGCAGATTTTTTACAGCTTCACTATTATAAGGATCCTCCTGATTGAGTATCTCCAGCCAGTTGATGGCTGAATCAAACTGCTGACTCTCTTCGGCCGCGTTTGCAAGTTCCCAAAGAGCATTCATATAGTCTTTCTGGTAGATATCGCGCTCTCGGTCCAGCCACTGTTCAAATTCAGGAGATGCGTTCGGAATGTGTAATCCATCCAGAATTTTACCTTTGTAGAGTTCGGCAACCTCACGCCACTCTTTGTTAAGAACAGCCTCGCGAAAATCTAGTGCGTCACATTCTAAAATATCAGGATTGATTGCCAGCTCTTCTGTTCCCCGGGTCAGTACAAAATCACTTCCGAGAGTTTTTCGAATATGATATAGCATATTACTCAGAGCATTCCGGGCACTTTTCTGACCTTTATCGGGCCATAAAAAGGGGAGAATTTTATCTCTTCGCTTGAATCCACCTTTCCTATTTAAAACCAGGTAGCCCAGCAGACCTAATCTTTTCGGTCCTGCCAAAAAGGAGTGATCCAGCTCTCCGTCATTGCCCCGTAACTCAGCTCTGCCTAATAATTTTAACGTTACCATCCTCTCAGGTTCATTTTTATGCCCTTAGATGGGAATCTAAGATTAAAAACGGAAGAAGCAAAGAGCGGTATTGTATGTTTCTACCCACCAAAATTATAAACCAAACAAGAGCAGAATGAAAATGAATAAAAAACTATATATAAACTCATTGAAGCCGTTTATAGCGGCGTTAGCACTTATCTTTATGTTCTCTTCCTGTAGCGAAGATCCCGGTTCTTTAATTGATCAGGAAATTGCGGTAGCGGAATTTGAAAATCTTGAGTCTGCTAAACCGAACCCAAAAAAGGAATACAGCTTTGTCGGACCGATGTTCGACATTGCGGCCCTCCCAAACGGTGCAATACTGGCAGCAGACTTTGAAACTATTAAGGAGATTCACAGAAATGGCGTCCGCGAAATAACCACATTGCCGCTGATTCAAGGGCCCGGCGCGGGTGGGGAAACTGAATCCACATTTATTAACGGGCTGGAACCGATTGGGAGTGGGAACTTCTTCGCTGTCAGATCCGGACTCGATCTTGCCCTGGGGGCTGCACTTTTTCGAGCAACCCGTGGCAATACCCGCGTGGTTGGAGACATAGAAAGTTTTACACTGGGAAGCTGGGCTGACGGTGGTGAGGCGGGGCAGTCACCCTCCTGGAAAAGCTTCAACTGCGAACCGGGCGGTGGCTACACACCCGGACCTCAAACCAATCCCTATCACTTAACCGCGCTTTCGGGAAGCGAGGTACTGATTGCTGATGCAGCCGGGAACTCCCTGCTTTATGCTAAAACAAACGGAAAGGTCGAGGTTGTTGCAACTTTTGGGCCGGTAGAAGATTCAGGAGTACCTATTGCTCAATTTTCACTCGAAGATGGAACACCCTGCTATGTAGAGCCTGTACCTACAGCTGTTTCGGTCGGTCCTGATGGAGCCTACTATGTAGGTGAACTGAATGGAGCGCATCCCGCAAACTTTGCAGGAGAAGCCACACCAAATGGATTGGCAAGCGTATGGCGCGTAGAAGCCGATTCGCGGAATGTTGAGTGCCCCTCTGACAAGTGCGAGAAAGTAGTAACCGGATTAAATTCCGTGATTGATATAGAATTTGGCCCGGATGGATATCTCTATGTTGTGGAGTTTGAAAAGAACGGTTTTCTGGCGGCAGTAGACCCCGCCATATCCCTTGACGGCGGGACAGTCAAAAAATGTGATGTGGATACAGATTCCTGTGAAATCATAGAAGGTGGAGATGGAACTCTGTTCCTTCCCGGGGCCATCACATTCGACAAGTGGAATAATCTCTGGCTGCTTGACAATGTTTTCGCACCAACTGTGAGGCAAATTAGCTCTAACTGATAAAATTATGGGGATGGATATCCTGGTTTAGAAAACAGGATTCCATCCTTTTTTATTGAGTTAACCACCCGTTTAAACCTCCAAAAAACTGCTGCTATTATGGATTTCATGTTCAAATTTACCGTTCTGTTTGGCTTGGCACTCACTCTGCTCCTGACTTCGAACCCCGAAACATTCAACGCTACCAATGAAGATCAAAACTCAAACACTATTGAAATAATGGCACTTCACGACCATGAAACCAATCGTCATCTGTTTGATATGAGTACAAATGAGGTGAGTGCCGGATGGACCACCTTCACATTTACC
>NZ_JAWLDW010000022.1:14161-31031 GCF_041686455.1 Rhodohalobacter sp. | reverse complement strand
ACCCCAATGATCGAGTGTCGCCACCATTTCTTTTTGAATGTCATCATTTTAGCAGGATTTTATGTGAGAATTTTTTAGAATAAGCTATCCAGCCGGGTTTATCGTTCCAACAGTATAGTTCACACAACATACATTTGTCTTAGTTACCGAATATTTTGTCTACCCGGCTCTGAAAAAGATGTACTTCAAACTGCTTTTTTACTCTCTATTTGATACGGTAATTTTGATTTATCCCGCTTATCTCAACTCTCGCTAAACTTTTTTATACTAAGAGAGTGATAATTAAAATGATTCTATAGGCAAGTATTATATGACTGACTCTTCCGGTGAACCCGAACAGGAACTGGCACGTGATCTAGGTTTTCTTGAGGCATACACTATAGGCGTTGGAACAATGATAGGAGCCGGAATATTTGTACTCCCCGGTATTGTTGCCAGCAATGCAGGACCAGCGGGCATGCTCTCTTTTGTGATAGCCGGGGTGGTATCTCTCCTCACTGCACTCTCTCTTTCCGAACTGGCCACGGGTATGCCTAAAGCCGGTGGCAGCTATTACTATGTAAACCGGGCGATGGGTAGTTTTTTCGGGTCCATCGTGGGCTGGAGCATGTGGGCAGGCCTGATGTTTGCCACCGCCTTCTATATGCTTGGATTCGGTCAATACCTTACCTATTTCTACGGTGAGATTCCGGTTGCGTTAAGCGCTCTAGCTATGGCGGCCCTGCTGGTAATGATTAACTACAGAGGCGTGAAGGAGGTTGGAAATTTTCAGAATATCATTGTGATACTGCTGATCGGGTTCATTCTGGTATTTGTTGCTTTCGGAATATTTAATATTGACTGGGCGGTATTTCGGCCATTCAATCCGGAAGGATGGGGAGCCGTGGCGGCCACAAGTGCCACGGTTTATGTTACCTTCATTGGGTTCGAGGTGATCGCCACAAGCGCAGAAGAGATCAAAAACCCCGGTAGAAATCTTCCCCTATCGATGATTGCTTCTGTTTTAACACCCATGATTTTTTACGTGCTTGTGATGCTGATTTCCACGGGTGTTTTACCGGTGGATGAGCTCGCAGCCTCCTACATTCCCGTTTCAGATGTGGCTGGGAAATATTTAGGCGCAATCGGTGCTCTAATGATGGTAATCGGGGCAGTCCTCGCTACCGTTTCAAGTGCCAATGCTTCCATTTTGTCGGCTGCCCGAGTGAACTTTGCAATGGGACGCGACAAAATCCTTACCAGCTGGCTGAATAAAATACACAAAAGTTATCGTACACCTTTCCGGGCGATTTTAATTACCGGAGTTGTTATTTTAGGGCTTATTGCCTTTGGGGTAGGTATCGAAACACTGGCAGATGTAGCCAGTTTCTCCTTCCTGATCACCTATTCTCTGGTTCATATCGCTGTAATTGTGATGCGGCGTGCTGACCCGGAAGATTATAACCCTGACTTTAAACTATCGGCTATAGCATACCCCGTTATCCCGATTCTGGGTGTAATTTCTTGCCTCGTTATTGTTGCACAAATGCGACCGACCGTTCTGATCATAGGTGGTAGTGTAATTGTCATTGGCGTACTCTGGTATGTTTTATATGCTGCTAAGCGAGCCGTCAAGCCAAGCCTGGTGGGCGACGCGATTGTAGCACGTGAACAGATGAGAACACCCGATGGACGCTACAGGATTGTGATTCCCGTTGCGAACCCTAATACACAGCGACACCTCATAGAGCTGGGTGGTGCTATTGGCGCCAACAGAGGGGAAGCCGAAATTGTAGCTGTAAGCATACTTGAAGTTCCACAGCAGGTATCTCTTGAGCGAGGAATTAAGTTTGAAGATGAAAGAGTGCAGCTTCAGCAGGAGCTTCTGAAAAATGCACGATCGATCGCTGAAAAAGCAGGGATTGGTTTAAGAACGCGCTCTATTGTAGGCCGGAGTGTGGGGTCGGTTGTGCTGAACGTATTAAAAGAAGAACGAGCTCAACATCTCATCTTAGGCTGGAAAGGAAAAAGAAAAGGGTATGAGCAAATACTTGGCTCGAACATTGATAATATTGTTCGAAATGCAATTTGTGAAATCACCTTGGTGAAACCCGGAATCAAACCGATCAAGGATATTATTGTTCTGGTAGGTACAGGCCCCAATTCCATTTTGTCAGTACAGCGCGGTATTGAAATATCTAAATCTATAGAGGGCTCGAGTATTACATTACTCACTGTTAAATCACCAGACTCTTCCGGGTACGATCCAAAAGAAAAAGGTGAAAACCTGATCCAAACCACCTTACGTACGCTTGGGCTTAACCCTGATGATTTCAACTCAAAAGTTGTAGTCGCTGATGATGTCCGTGCGGCTCTTATGGAATCAATAAAAGACTACGACACGGTTTGTATAGGAGCTACACGGAGCACATCCGTCAGGAAAGCACTGTTTGGATCCATTCCTGAAGAGATTGGAGAAAGCACCGATGGCACCGTTGTAATAACCCGGGGACGCGAGTACAAACCACGTACCGTTACAGAAGGAATTGTAGAACGATTATCTAGATAATCCAACACAGGATGAGTGTTGAAAAGACATATCGACACCTACAGAGGAGGGAATATTTTTGAAACGATACGTGTTGAAAATAGCGGAGAAGAGCTACTCAGTAATAAGGTCTGGGCGACCGGCAAGCATCCCCTCTCCCTCAAACCTGAAAGTTGATTTTATTCCTGAGGGAATGAATCGCTATCAGAATTTTTCAAAACTCATTGAGCAAATAGATCTATATTTGCAAGAGCAAAATCTTGACCACTTTAAGGATGACGAGTAATCAACCTATAAAGGCCATTAACTTCATTCTACTACAACCAACTTATATCAGCCTCGGCAATGCGGTATAATATCCCCTATCACTGGAGGAAAAAAGCAGTTGAGTGGCGACGCTCGTTTAATAAATACCGGCGAAAATTTTATCTTCGCTACCAATATTTGCAGGACGACTTATATGAGTTTAACCGCAAAGCAAATCCCTGGCTGCACGGCATTTCCATCCTGCTTACCATTACCGTTTTTCTCTCGCTTCTGGTTCCACTGCTGCTTCCGGAAGGATCACAATACTACCCTCTCGCTCTGCGGGTTGATGAATTTTTGCTGTTGGGTTTTGGCATCTATTTTTACCTTCGTCTGCTCTTCTCAAATGATAAACTCGACTTTTTAACTTCGCGCTGGCCTGAAGGGGTGGCAGCATCACTTGCGCTCATTTTTGGACTGGAACTTCTGCTTTTGGAGACCGGTGTCCTGATCTCTTTTCTAAGTTATCTCGGTATCTCAAACGCCGATTCTTCGCTGCTCGTCATCATTCAGGTTTATTTGGTCCTCCTGGTTCTTATCAAATTGATTCAGCGAATCCCTCAAACCATATCAGATAGTAAAAATCCCGCACGGCTGGTTCTGCTCAGCTTTCTGTTTGTAATTGTTGTCGGCACCATGCTTTTAATGCTGCCTGCATCCACAGCAGATCAGAGCGGCCTTGACTTTGTAAATGCGTTGTTTATGGCAACCAGTGCCGTCTGTGTAACCGGCCTTATCGTGGTCGATACCGCAACACACCTCTCGTTTTTCGGTCAGGGTGTCATTCTGGTACTTATTCAGCTCGGAGGCATTGGCGTTATCACATTTGCTACATTCCTGGCGATGTACCTCTCCGGAAAGTTTGGGTCAACCCAGCGAGAAACACTCAGTGAAATCATTTCAGGAGAAGATGTGCAATCCGTATCAAAGACTTTAAAACACATCATAATTCTCACATTTACGATTGAGCTGATTGGATTTTTCGGTTTTTACCTGAGTTGGAGCAGCGTTATCTCCGACACGGGAGAACGAATCTGGTTTTCGCTATTTCACTCTATTTCGGCATTCTGTAACGCCGGGTTCTCTGTATACACCAACAGCCTTGCTGATCCGATTAATGCCACATCCATACCCATTAATGTTACCACGATGGTGCTCATTATTTTAGGCGGTCTTGGCTTTACCACTATATGGGAATCGATTCAGAAAATATCAGGGAAAACCAAACATCGAAATTTCACTATACACAGCATTATTGTGTTTAGAATGACGGGGATCCTGATCGTAGCAGGAACGCTCCTGGTTCTTTTGTTGGAGTGGAACGGGGTGCTTGCTGACTATTCAGCGGGTGATAAATTCCTCGCCTCACTTTTCCAAAGCGTTACCTCGCGTACGGCCGGTTTTAACACGATCGATACCGGAGCCCTGACGGCGGGAACCACTCTGATCGTTATTCTTTTGATGATCATCGGGGCAGCCCCTTCATCAACAGCGGGCGGCTTAAAAATCACTACGGTGTACATTTTATTTAAATCGATGTTTGCAAACATAACAGGGTCCGACCGAATTGAAGTAGCCGGCAGAACCGTGCCGAGCAATGTGGTTTTTCGCGCCATTACGTCTGTACTACTCGCCAATATTGTATTGGGTATTGGTTTAATTCTTCTTACAATTTTTGAAGATTTTCAATTTATGGATCTTCTTTTTGAGCAAATATCTGCTTTCATGACGGTTGGCCTCTCAAGGGGAATAACCGGAGGTTTAACAGACCCGGGCAAAATAGTGATCGTTTTTTCTATGTTTGCCGGCCGGGTGGGCATGCTGACCGTAGCCGTGGCATTTGCACAAAAAATCAGCAAACGCAATTATAAATATCCTGAAGAATCTGTGATGGTTGCATAATCTAAATCCTTAATCTTAATGTGATGAATAAAAATAAAGATCCTCAAATTGCTGTTATAGGCCTTGGCGCATTCGGACTGGCCCTGGTTAAAACACTGGCTAAAGAGGGCGCAAACGTCATTGCGGTGGATAACAATATGAATCACCTCGACGAGGTGAAAGATCTCACAAAACATACCATCTGCTTCGATGCCACCGACCCGGTTCAGCTAAAATCTCACGGAATAACCGATGTGGATGTGGCCGTAATTTCAATTGGCGAACACTTTGAACCGGTCGTGCTCATCGCCATGGAGCTGATCAATGCGAGTGTAAAAGTTTACGGCAGAGCAAATTCCGAAACCCAAGAGCAAATTTTAAAAAATATCGGCGTCGCTAAAATCATTCATCCTGAAAGACAGGTGGCAGAGCGAATGGGGGTTACGCTTCACAGAAGGGGAATGGAAGACCTGCTTGAACTCGGCAAAGGACTCTCGATTTTTGAACTGGACGTTCCAGAAAAAATGGTGGGATACACGCTTGAAGAGTTAGAACTTAGAAGACGATACGGCATCAACGTATTAACCATTAAAAGAATACACGAAGACGAAGAAAGCGAAAGTACATCTCAAAAATACATTTCAAAAGGCGTGCCAAGCGGAGACACCAAACTTAAAGAGAAAGACAAGCTTATTGTATTTGGAAACAGAGATGATTACGAAAAAATGATGGAGCTGAACTGATTTTTTCACTAAAGCGGGGTTTTGTTAGATTGAATGTAGTCTTATTTCTGATGTTATTGCATTTAAATTCAACTTAAGCACTTAAAAAAAGGGCATCCACGATGAACCAGCAACCCCCGGATACGCTACAGCAGCAGGTAGACGAGCAAGAGGCAACATCCCGACAAAAATATGGCACGTTTGGCGGTGTGTTTGTGCCCACGTTACTCACTATTCTGGGCGTTATTCTGTTCCTGCGGCAGGGCTGGGTGGTTGGAAATGCGGGGCTCCTTGGCGGTTGGCTCATTATTTCCATTGCGTTTCTTATCGTAACTTTTACGGCTCTTTCCATGTCGTGCATCACCACAAATATCCGCATAAAGGCCGGGGGTGCCTATTCCATTATTTCGCAATCGCTGGGGCTCGAAGTTGGCGGTAGTGTGGGTGTTCCCCTCTACCTGGCTCAGACCTTTGCCATTACAATGTATATTTTCGGCTTTAGAGAAGGCTGGATTTACATTTTCCCCGAACACTACGGCATTCTCGTTGACCTTTCTGTATTTGGGGTACTATTCATTGTTGCGTTTGTAAGTGCCGGCCTGGCCTTTCGCATTCAGTATATTATCCTTGCGGTAATAGTAGGTGCACTGCTCTCCGTTGCGGGGTCTGTTTTTACAGGTGCTCTTGAGCACAATGTACAGTGGTGGGGAGAGTTTCCCGGTGCTCCTGAAAACGGCTTCGAGGGCGTGAGTTTCTGGGTGGTTTTTGCCGTTCTCTTTCCCGCCGCAACAGGAATTATGGCCGGGGCTAACATGTCGGGCGAGCTCAAAAACCCCAAGAAAAGCATACCACTGGGAACCATTTCGGCGATCGTGATCAGCTACTTCATTTATATGGGATCTGCTTACTGGATGTCGCGCGTGGCATCGCCTGATGAGCTCGTATCGAACTACAACATTATGATCGACAAAGCACTCTGGGCGCCGGCTGTTCTGGGCGGACTTCTGGGCGCCACCTTCTCATCAGCCCTGGCATCTATTGTAGGAGCTCCCAGAATTTTACAGGCTCTGGGCGATCACAGTATTTTCCCCGGCGGTGAAACCTTTTCAAAACTGTCGAAAAACGGTGAACCCCGGAATGCCATTCTGCTCACAGGCGGCATTGTACTGTTTACCCTTATGCTTCGTGATCTCAATACCATTGCTCCGCTCATCACCATGTTCTTTTTGATCACCTATATGATGATCAACCTTGTGGTATTTATTGAGCAGAGAATGGATATGATCAGCTTTCGCCCCACTTTTCAGGTTCCCCGCTTTGTGCCCGCCATCGGTACGCTGGGCTGCCTCTTTACCATGTTCATTATCAACGCGATGTTTGGGCTTGTGGCGCTTGGAATTGTATTGGCAACCTACTTCTATCTCACCAACCGGCAGCTGAATGTTCCCCACGGAGATATGCGAAGCGGCCTGTTTGTATCGCTGGCGGAATGGGCGGCCAAAAAAGTGTCCCTGCTTCCATCCAACAACGAACGCGCCTGGAAAGGCAATCTTCTGGTTCCTGTCAGAAATTCACGCGAACTTCGGGGCAGCTTCAGCCTTATTCGCAACCTGGTTTATCCAAAAGGCTCCATCAAACTGATTGGTATATCTTCAGAGCAATCACCGGATGTACTTCGCGATTCGCTTACAACGATGGCCAATTCGTTTCAAAAAGAGAATGTATATACCCGATGGTCGGTATTGGATTCTAAAAATTTCAGAGATGCCGTTATGGACTCTCTGCAAACCCTTCAGGGTACATTTTTCTCTCCAAATATTCTTTTTTTAAGAGTACCGCCGGGAAATCAGTACGACGGCGAAATTCATAGCATTATTACCGAGGCACGTTTGAACAAAATGGGGATTCAGCTTTACATTGAGGATCCCGTTGCTCAGCTTGGCCGCAGTGCATCCGTCAACGTATGGATCCGGGAACAGAGTCCCGATTGGGATCTGAGTATGGATATGGGCAATATTGATCTCGCCATGCTCTCTGCTTATAATCTGGCAAAAAACTGGAGTGCCAGTATGCGAATAATAACCGTTGTGGAGGAATCAGAGGTGGAAAATGCCTACCGCTACATCGAAAATCTACTTGACCTCGCTCGTCTGCCCAATGTAATCCCTCACGTAGAAATTGGCTCTTTTGACGAAGCACTGACCTCAGCTCCTCAGGCTGATGTCGATTTCTTTGGACTGCCGGAAGACCCTGACCTTGACAGGTTTCGATCGTACGTGGAGTACACCCGCTCGGCCTGCCTCTTTGTAGCAGATTCCGGCAACGAAAATATTCTGGCCTGACAGTGACCTTCATTAACTTTGTCTTCGGATATTAAAATTAATGTAAGGCCTATCATTATCACGCCAACAAAAGAGTGGTGCCATTATTTTTTCCATAGCACATAAGATTATGGCTATCGGTTTGGCGTTTAATCGGTCTTGCCATCAACAGCTATTAAAGCGATAAAAAGCAAGATATACCACAACACTATTAAAATTATTATTGCCAACTATGGGCGGCAACATCCCTTGAATCGCTTGTTGGGGGTTGACTAATTATGACCAATGTTGTATAATCCTGAGTAACCTTTGATTAAACAATTAAAATCATGCAAGATTACTATACAATTGGGGAAGCTGCGAATAAATTAAATGTTAGTAAAGAAACCTTGAGGCGTTGGGATAACTCCGGTAAGTTCCCATCGGAGCGACATCCAATCAACAACTATCGAGTATATAGCAAAGAACAGATTGAAGAATTTTCAGTTTCGGAACCAAGTGTAAGTTATTCTGAAGTATCTAAAAATGGAACAGCAAAATCTCTAACGCCATACTTTGAAACAGAATTAGGCAATCTATTTAATGTTGATGCCTTTGACTTTCTAAGATCATTAGAATCCGAATCAGTTGATTTAATATTTGCTGACCCTCCATATAATATTAAAAAAGCTGAATGGGATACATTTTCGAGTCAAAAAGAATATGTCGAATGGAGTTTGGAATGGATTAGAGAATCTAATCGAGTGTTGAAGAAAACAGGGAATTTATATGTTTGCGGATTTTCAGAAATTATAGCAGATATCAAATGGGCTGCAAGTGATATTTTTTCTGGAGCGAAGTGGCTTGTCTGGTTTTATAGGAATAAAGCCAATCTTGGCAAGGATTGGGGTAGATCGCATGAGAGCATAATACATTTCAGAAAAAGTAGGAACTTCGTATTTAATATAGATGAAGTTCGTATTCCATATAATGAACATACTCTAAAATATCCAAAACGGACACAAGCCAAGTCCTCACAATACAATAACGGAAACAATAAAAAATATACTTGGGAGCCACATCCAAAAGGAGCAAAACCGAAAGATGTTATTGAAATTCCTACGCTTTCAAATGGTTCTTGGGAAAGAATGGATCATCCCACCCAAAAACCGGTAGAACTCGTTAAAAAATTTATTTTGGCATCAACTAATGAGGGCGACTTAGTAGTAGATCCTTTTGGAGGGTCGGGCACAACTTATGCAGTAGCGGAGGCTTATAATCGCCACTGGATGGGAACCGAAATTTCTGATGATTATTGTGAGATGATTAAAGAGCGAGTAACGGATTTTGAGCACATATCCAGAATTAATTCCGGTGCAGATGAAAGAGAAAGTAAACAGAGACGGCTAAAATTGAGAGGTTAGTTTAATAACTCCCAAACATCATTAATTACAAATTCTGAAAATGGGAAAATGTGATTCTTGTATGGATTCAGATATGTATTTGGCGGTGGGTCTAGAAAATATACTCCATCTAATCTTGTTAAGAATTTCGTGTAAACCATAAATAGTCCTGAAACCAAAGTGTAGCTTATATTATCGGCTCCTTTACGCTGAACATCATTTAAAAATATACCTGCGACTTTTACCTGATGGCCCGAAAAGCGTTCCATTAACATTTTGTCAAGGAATATTTTCCCCATTCTATCTTTGGAAGTGGTTTTAAACGAAAGTACAACCTCATTTTCTGCAAGTTTATTTGTAGTAGATCTCACTTTTGGGTAGGGAGAAATTATAAGATCAGTCTCACATCTATAAAGTTTTTCTCCTTCTTCACTTTCGTAAGGAATCATAAATGTGATTTTCTTATTTGCAACATCAAGATAATTTATTGTTGTTCGCAATAATTCCTCAAACCGATTTCCAACATGTTTACGAGCACTATTAGGGTTCAATACAAGATCTAATCCTGCGCCAATAGATTGTTGGATTGTGTAGAGGGTTCGATTCACTAACAAATGATCAGCTTCGTTAAAGTCTCTATTTCCATTTTTAACTCCCTCCAAAAGCGATATTAATTGAGTAAATGCCTGGCTAAAATCATCAGGATTATCCCAAAATAAATTTGTATTGATCGGCCTTACAAACTTCTTTTGCCCTGCAATATCAGACACATTTATCACATACCCATCCCTCACGTGTACTTTTTCAGAAATAACATTTGGAATATGCTGCAAAACACGAATACATAGATCTGAGAATTCAGCTAACGATGACTTGGAGGTGGAAAGGTCTTATGCTAATGAACCCATTTAGTAGAATGATATTTAAATTTAATTTAGCCGAATATAGTCATTGAACAGTTATAGGAAAAATGAGACCGCTAAGATGAAAGAATACCCAAATTATCTTCAAACGTACACCATTCGTTCTCAACCTGCTTTTAGTAACGAAAAAATGACTATCGAAAAGTGTTATTTTGGCATAACAAATTTACCTCACCAATATTTTCAAACTAATTTTTTTATTATCTCTGTTTAGTTCTCAAAAGCTATTACAGGCAATAGGTTATAGATACTTTTAGCTAAAATACTTCCCTATCTTGTACAATTATCGAATTGTAATTTCACAAAACTACCATAACAAATTATGATCAATGTAATTCAAATTGGAATCGGAGCTCTCGGCCAACAAGTTCTTCAGTATCTTTCAGAGAGAGGCGGCGTTAATGTAGTAGGAGTTGTTGACCTCAACCCTGAATTAATTGGAAAAGACATTAGTGATATCATTAATACAGACTCCACAGGTGTTCTCGTATATAAATCACTGGATGAGGCCATTTCTAAAGCAAAACACGAACCCGAAGTTGCCGTACTTACCACTGTTTCATCTATTGAGAAATTAGTTGGACAAGTTGAAGAAGCTGCAAATGCCGGACTTCACACTGTTTCTACCTGCGAAGAGCTCACCTTCCCGTGGAAACAGCACCCCGAAACAGCTGATAAAATTGACTCCGTCTGCAAGGAAAATGGAGTAACGTGTCTTGGAACCGGTGTAAATCCCGGATTTTTGATGGACTATCTCCCTTCAGCTTTCACTTCTGTTTGTCAGCGAGTAGATTCTATTACCGTTGAACGTGTTCAGGATGCATCCGTTCGCCGGATTCCATTCCAGCAAAAAATTGGAGCGGCTCTTACTCACGAAGAATTCCAGGCTAAAAAGGATGATGGAAGCCTTCGCCATGTAGGCCTGCCTGAATCAGTTGACCTGATTGCCCATGCGATGGGTTGGGTTCTTGATGAAAATCGAGAAACACTGGAGCCTGTTATTGCCAAAGATAAAATCACCAATGGGTACAAGCCAATTGAGAAAGGAAATCCGGCCGGCGTGGAACAGGTTGGCTCAGGATTTGTCAATGGTGAAGAGAAGATCAAACTGGTATTTCGTGCGGCTGTCGGTGAAGAAAAATCTTACGACCGTATTACGATCAAAGGATTACCGAATATCACGACTGAAATTGATGGCGGACTGAATGGTGATGTAGCTACCTGCGCCATTACCGTGAATGCGGTTCGATCAGCCACAGCGTCCACACCCGGACTCAAAACGATGCTGGACGTTCCTGTTCCTGCCTATTTTTCTGATATTTAAAACAGATTCCCGTCAGACCACTCCCCGTGGTCAGACGGGTATTTTACCACCTCCTCCGATCTTTCCCATATCACAAAATTTTTCCTCTACATTAAAGGGAGATTCACAAATTATCTCTTCTTGATAAGTTCTAAATCTGTTGTTCGAAATGAATTTATCGCAGTATCGCCTCTGATGACTATGAGCTTCAACAGAAGCACTCTTTTCGGCGCATGATGTTTTCCGTCTCAGTACCCCGGGCTCCCGCCCGAGGCTATGTTCTGTCGCTCCTTTGGAGCTATCCTTCTGCCAAACCGATAAAATTATCCTGTCTAAAACATTCAGTTCAGATTCTTTTGCTTGAAATAAATTTATCGCAACATCGCATCTGAAAATTATGAACTTCAAACTCATCCCTCTATTCGGCTATCAATTTTTCTCCCATATCAATCCGCCGGGCTCCCGCCCGGGGCTGCGATCTGTCGCTCCTTCGGAGCTGGGAGTGGCAGGATTTACTCTTTACTTTTTATCCATGTAACGAGTTCTCCGTCAGACCGCTCCTCGCGGTCAGGCGGGTATATTTCTCGCAAATTCCTAAACTGCAAAACAATATCTTTTCTTCCCGTACGAAGCCCCCCTGCTGAACTGGTGTGCCATACCAATCAGGTGCAATAATCTTAAAATCCTTACCTGATCAAGCTATTGCAATCGGCCATATTGGATTTTTATCACCCCGTATACATTCTCTACCAAAAGAGATCATACTGTCATTCCGGATTGAATTAATACCACTTTTCAACACTTCGACATGCTAAACTTTTACTTCGTTTTGTGAATTTATCGGGTGATCCAATTTTATTATCAATTGAATAAAACTATACTGTCACTACATTTAGGACAATCAAACGAATGGATCTCTATCATGATCATGTACAGATTAATTACCAAAAATCTTATACTTATAGGAATTCTGTTACTGGCAGCTGCCTGCACAACGAAGAGTAGCGAGCCTCAGAATTTTGAAGAACTTGCTCAACACTCCCTTGCTGAGATTGAAGGGACGTTTAATATATCGGGACTGGATTCTGAGGTTCAGGTATTGCGCGATAAATGGGGTGTTCCTCATATCTATGCCGAAAACCAGAGAGATCTGTTTTTTGCGCAAGGCTATGTTCAGGCCCAGGATCGACTGTGGCAAATGGATATGTGGCGGCGGGTTAATGAGGGTCGGCTTGCTGAAATTTTGGGCCCTGAAGCCTTAGAACATGACAAACTGGCCCGTTTGATACAGTTCCGCGGTCCCTGGGAAGAGGAGTGGACAAGCTACCACCCGGATGGCAAGATGATTTTTGAAGCGTTTGCCGACGGTGTAAATGCATACATCGACCAGATCGGCGATAATCTTCCTGTTGAATATAAAATGACAGGATTAGAACCACTGAGATGGACACCGGAAGCCTCCACAGGAAGAGTTGCCACAGCCCTGCCACTGGGAGCAGCCCGGTCAGAGCTTCGGCGAGCACAGCGCATTGCTGAGTCCGGTTTGGATGAAGCAAACCGAAGGGAAGCACCTCAGTATGATAACTGGATCGATCTTGAGATACCCGAAGGGCTGGATGTTTCCATCATTTCGGACGAGGTTGTTCAATCATTGAGTCACTTCAGGGGTGGGTTTCCCAAGCCGCCCGTGCTTCCGGAATATCAACAGTGGGAAGAGGCTATGGCATCCCTGAACATGGGCGCCCGTGAAAATTCACCCGGAAGCAATAACTGGGTTGCATCCGGAGAGCTGACTGAAAGCGGTCATGTACTGCTCGCCAATGATCCGCACCGTGGAGTTACAAATCCATCACTTCGTTACCTGATACACCTTAATGCCCCCGACTACAGCGTAATCGGTTCTACCGAACCCGCCATTCCGGGTGTGGCAATCGGCCATAATGGCCGCGTGGCGTGGGGGCTAACCATTGTCGGCACCGATCAGGCAGATGTATTTGTCGAACAGCTTAATCCGGATAATCTCGATGAAGCACGCTGGAAGGGCGAGTGGTATCCTTTAGAAACAGTTGTCGACACAATTGTGGTACAGGGTGAAGAACCCAAAATTATTGAGCACAAATTCAGCCGGCACGGACCCGTTTTTTATGTCGACTCAACCAACCATGTGGCCTACTCGGTACAATCTACCGCCAACGAACCGGGAACAGGCGGCTATATGGGGGCTTTGCGACTCGCCGAAACGGATAACTGCTATGAATTTATGGAGCAATTGGCCTGGTATAAAGCTCCCTCAGAAAATATGATCTGCGGTGATGCCGAAGGGAACATCAGCTGGCTTGCAGCGGCTTTGACTCCCAAACGCAGTGAAGGTTGGTACGGTCGTATTCCTGTACCAGGAACAGGGGATTACGAATGGGAAGGCTTCCGTAGCCATACTGAACTTCCCCAGGAGATCAACCCGGAGCGAGGCTGGCTGGGAACGGCAAACAATGATGTTCAACCGGAAGGGTACTATCCTCCAATCATGTTCCGGAGCAATTCCTCTTCAAGATGGGACCGGTTACAGCAGATGTTCGACGGTGCAAGCAATTTAACGGTCGAAGATTACGAACAGATGATACACGACGCTTACTACTCATGGTTTGAAAACCAAAGAACCTTATTTGAGGGATGGACATCCGATGATCCTGATGTTGAAAGAGCCCGTAAGGAGCTAACTGAATGGGATGCCGTCTACCACAAAAATAGCAGAGCCGCCGCAATTCACAGTCGCTGGAGGCAAAACGTAGATAGCGAGGCGCAGAATGACAACAACCCACTGGAAGAGCGCCGGGCTCTGGCAGAAGAGGCTCTGATTGCTTCTATCGATGTTTTAAAGTCATCATTGGGAGACGAAATGGATGACTGGCGATGGGGACAAATACACCGCAGTGAATTTCCACACTGGCTGGTTAGCGCCTATGATCTGCCTACAGTGGAACGATCCGGCGGATACGGACTGATTGCATCCACAGGAGCAACATTCCGGGAGATTATTGATTTTTCAGATCTCGATAACTCCAGAGCTACAAGTACCCCGGGTCAATCGATGCAGCCGGGAAGTCCTTTTTACGATAATCTTTTACCCCTATGGGGAGAGGAGGAGTTCTTTCCACTGCTATTCAGCCCTGAAGCCGTGGAAGCGGAAACTGTAAATCGGATGACCCTGAAACCTGAGTAGATAAACCAAGTTAATTTAGCGCCCGTCAGACCGCTCAACGCGGCCAGGCGGGCATTTTATTAACTCCCTCAACCTCTCCTCAAATCACAATAAATTTCTCGCCATTGAAGGGAGATTCATAAATTATCTCTTCTTAATAGGTTCAAAATCTGTTGTTCGAAATGAATTTATCGCAGTATCGCCTCTGATGATTTTACCCTCCAATCGTAGCACCCTGTTCGGCGAATGATGATTTACTTCTCGGTACCCCGGGCTTCCGCCCGGGGCTATATTCTGTCGCTCTTTCAGAGCTATCCTTCCGCCAAACCGATAAAATTATCCTCTCTAAAACATTAAACAACCATCCTTTGATCTCTCCTTATATCGAAAGAATTACACAACACAGAGGAAGGCCTTTAGATTTAGTTGTTTTTCAATATTCAGACCCTGTAAGGGTCCAATATAAATAGCCTCAGGTGTAGCAAGGCGGAACTTGGGGAAATTGAATTCATATCATATTGCCGCCGAATAGAGTGTTTGGTTAATATTTTTCAACAAAATAGAGGCGGTTCTACACAAAGATTTGAGAAAAGAAGCATTATCATCCAAACGCAATTAGTCGGTTACTACGATATAATAATCCTGTCTAAAACGTTCAGTTCAAATTCAGTTGTTTGAAATGAATTTATAGTAGCATCGCCTCTGATGACTATGAGCTTCGATCGAAGCCCTTTGTTCGGCGAATGATGATTTACTTCTTGGTACCCCGGGCTCCCGCCCGGGGCTATGTTCTGTCGCTCCTTCGGAGCTGGGAGAGGCAGGACAAGCTCTGCGATTTTTAGCAATATACCGAGTTCCCCGTCAGACCGCTTCGCGCGGTCAGACGGGTGTTTTTAGACCTTTACAGACATAGTATTTCTGCCCGGCTTAAGATTGATTTATAGCACCAAACCCGCCAACCTTCAAATACTTGGTTTGAAGAATCAAAGAAATACCATCTCTTTAGTTGCCGATTTCTTCGCCGGGATAAATCCCGTTCTCGTATATTGAACCCATTAATGGGTTTTTCAAAGAAAAGAGTTGTTCAAAAATGAATTCTGATTATCATCGTCTCTGAACATTTTGAGCTTCAATCGAAACACTCTATTCGACGAATTATTTTATCTGCCTAGTTACCCCGGGTTCACGCCCGGAGCTATAAGGAACAGGACAAGCTTTCCTTTTTTGAGCCCTATTCCGAGTTACTCACCAAACCACTCTGCGCGATCAGTTGGGTATTTATTGAATCAATACTTGATACCCAATACTTGCTACTCACATCTCATATCTCATATCTCAATACTCCTCACGGATTGGTAAACACATATGTCAACACATTCGCACCAAATTGCAGTGCCGCCCGGTTGATCTCCTCCGGATTATCGTGCTCATCATACGCCCAGCCGTCACTTGGGTTGGATTCATACGTGTAGAGTAGAACCATTCTTCCGTTTCGGAACAGCGCAAATGCCTGAGGTTGCTTTCCGTCGTGCTCATGTACTTTTGGAGGCCTTCCTTCAGGAAATGGATAGACAACACTATAGATCTGGTGATTGGCTGGCAATTCAATCAATTCTTCATCCGGAAAAATCCTGTCCAGAAGAGGTCGAACATATTGATCCATTCCATAGTCGTCATCCACCATCAGAAAACCTCCGTTCTCCAGGTAGCGGCGAAGATTCTCCATTTCAGAATTGTTGAGGGTAATATTTCCGTGTCCGGTTGCAAACAGAAACGGGTAGTTAAAAATATCGCGGCTGCCAATTTGCACATCATCGTACCTTTCAGAAATTCGAATCGGCAGATTTTGGTTGGCGAACTCAATCAGGTTGTTAAGTGCGGAAGGGGAACTGTACCAATCTCCTCCTCCCTGATATTGAACCCTGGCAATTTTAAAAGCTTCATCAGCCTGACGAGCATCCGCTTCGAAAGTCACTATAAATAAAAAAGAAAAAATCACTACGAATACTCTATACAAAATCATCTCTGGGTGTAACCGGGTTTTAATTCAATCTTAAAATAGAAAACGGTAGTTTGATCCCAAACGTACAAATAGAATCTTCAGCACTTTGTTAGACTTTTTTTTGATTGCTCTGGGCGGCGCTATTGGAGCCACTCTTCGATACATGACTTCAATCGCTGCGATACCCGTTAACAAACGCATTCCATTTATCACAGGAACCGTTTTTGTCAACTCCATTGGGTGCCTGGCGGCGGGAGCATTCGCAGCATGGATTTCTGTATCCAGTCCTTTCAGTGATGAGATT
>NZ_JAWLDW010000022.1:0-14061 GCF_041686455.1 Rhodohalobacter sp. | reverse complement strand
TTTAGTCAGCTTTTTCTGGGAATCCTAGCGCTCATTATTGGTGTGAAATTCGCTAAATAATTCACAATTTCATTTATATTGAGTGTATCTGATAACTAAATCATCAAGGTTATGAACATGAAAAAAGTGACATTTCTTCTGCTGATTGCGGCTCTTTTTACCGCGCTCAGCTCTGTACAAATTTATGCACAAGGCCTCACTGCAGATGATATCGTAAAAATCGAATCCGTCGGCTCTGTTGCCATGAGCCCGAATGGTGACCATGTAGCTTATACATTAAGTGTCCCCCGAACTGAAGACGACGATGTGGGCCGGAATTTCTCCGAACTCTACATCATTCCGGCTGATGGCGGAGAAGCGATCAATGTGATCGAAAAGCCGAATGGAGCAGGCTCGCCAAACTGGGGACCTGACGGCAGACTCTACTTTACCTCTCAAATTTCTGATCATCACAATCAAACTCAGGTTTACTCTGTGAACCGATCCGGTGAAGACCTCCAAAAGCACACCGATGCCGAAAACGGAGTCTCTTCCTATCAATGGGCGCAGGATGGATCAGCAATTGCCTACACCTCCCTCGATCCCGTATCTGATGAACAAAAGGAGATGGATGAGAAAGGCTTTGACATGATTGTGGCCGGAGAAAACGTTCGATATATGGGACTTTGGGTGCAGCCTAGAGATGGAAATGCAACCCGAATTACACCTGATGACCTCTACGTTTACGATTTTTCCTGGGCTCCAAACGGAGAGCAGCTTGCCGTTCGAATCAGTGAAAAAACCGGTGCCGATGCCGATCAGATGTATACCCGGTACTCGGTAATCAATCGCGATGGTTCAGGGATGAGAGATTTGATGGATCAGCCGATGAAGAAAGGCGCCATGAGCTGGTCGCCCGATGGAACCAAACTGGCTGTACTTGCCGGCAAGGTTTATAGCGATCCGCTGCCACAGCGTCTCTGGGTTTTGAATACAGACGGCAGCGGCAACCGCGATCTGACCCCGGACGATTGGGAAATGACCATTGAGTGGGCCGGGTGGCAGGATAACCGAACTGTTCTCTTTACAGCTGTTCAGCGATCTGTCACCACGCTCAACTCCATGCGAACTGACCGTGAGGGTATTACCCGAATTTTGGGTGGCGGAGATGAGATTTTCAGAGGCATCAGCCTGAATGAACGAAAAACAGCATTTGCAGCATCCGTTAATACAAAACTTCATCCAAACGAAGTTTATGTAGTGAACAATCTGAGACGGGCAAACTTAGAACGGCTCACACACCACAACGAGTGGTTAAATGAAAAAGAGTTTGGGGAACAGACCTCCATCACCTGGGCAGGAGCTGATGATCTCGAAATTGAAGGAATCCTGGTTAAACCGGTCGACTATCGGGAAGGAACCCGCTACCCGATGATCATACTTCCTCACGGAGGACCGGAGGGAATCAGCCTGAACGGGTGGAATACCCGAGCTCTCTATCCTGCACAGGTTCTGGCCAATGAAGGTTATGTTGTGTTTGAACCGAACTATAGAGGGAGCGGTGGCCGCGGCACGGCTTTCGCATCTGCGAATCATCGCGATCTTGGCGGAAAAGAGTTTGAAGATGTTCTTCTCGGAACTGATTACCTGGATGAAATGGAGCTGATCGATCCGGAGCGAGTTGGAATGTCGGGAACTTCGTACGGCGGATACTTCTCGGCCTGGGCGGCTACACGATACAGCGACCGATTTGCCGCAACCATCACGTTTGCCGGTCTTTCAAACTGGATCTCATTTATGGGTACAACAGATATCCCGCATGAGATGAGTGTGGTACACTGGGATCTCTACTGGTTCAACAATCCCGGTCAAAACTGGGAGCGTTCGCCGGTTGCCTGGCTTAATCATGCCGATACACCCATACTGGTTGCACATGGCTTAGCCGATGATCGTGTTCATCCCGAGCAGTCCATTCAACTACACCAGTTTCTGGAGATGAAGGAGATACCAACAGGCCTGGTACTCTATCCACGTGAACCTCATGGACTGACCGAACGGGCTCATCAACTCGACTTTATGCAGCGGGTCATTGACTGGTTTGGGGAACGTGTGAAGTAGAACAGAAAGAGAAAATCACTTTATACATCCCGCTTTCCCAAAAAGAGCGGGATTTTTTTATGTAGATATCTGAACTATAAGTAAAAGGACAAGAGCGGATTATAGGATTTTTTTTACAATTACCGGACTGAAATAAATTGACATTCTACCTTCTATCAAGTAATTAACATTTGTCTTATTTCAATCGAATTAAACCTATCATACTTATGAAATCGACACTATCTTTGTTAGCCGTATTATTGTTTTTAGGATGTGCCAACCAGGAAGCCGAACAGGCTGAAACCAATGCACCTGACGAAGTAATTGTATCAGTTGAAGAGTGGGATGTACCGTTTGACGACACCCGCTCCCGTGATCCTTATGTAGCACCTGACGGGACCGTCTATTTTGCCGGACAAAGAGCTCACTATGTAGGACATTTTAACCCAGAAACGGAGGAGTTTCGTGAACTGCCTCTTGAAGATGGTGCCGGTCCCCATACCGTTACCGTTGCAGACGACGGAACCGTGTGGTATGCCGGAAACCGTGCCCAACACATCGGTAAAATGGATCCCGAAACCGGGGAAATTACAAAGTATATGATGGAAGACGACTACGCCCGCGACCCTCACACCTTCGCATTTGATAAGGATGGTAACATTTGGTTTACGGCTCAGGGCGGAAACGGAGTTGGCTACTTTAATGTGGAAACCGGAGAAGCAACCGTGATTCCCGTACCAACTGAACGAGCTCGACCGTATGGAATCCGTATGGCACCTGACCAAGAAACGCCATGGATTGCGCTCTTTGGAACCAACAAACTCGCAACCGTTGACCCTGAAAAGATGGAGCTCACGGAGATCGAACTTCCTCGCGAAGAAATTCGTCCCCGAAGATTGGATGTAACCTCCGATGGAAATGTTTGGTACGGAGACTATGCCACAGGCAAAATAGGAAAATACAATCCTTCCGACGGATCAATTCAGGAGTGGGACGTTCCGGACGGAGAAGACTCTCGACCCTATGCTGTCCTGAAAGATCATAAAGACAGAATTTGGCTGGGAATCAGCGGCCCAGATCCAAGTAAGCTGGTAGCATTCGACACAGAAAGTGAAGAGTTTGTCGCATCTCAGGTTATTGAGTCCGCTGAAGGTTCTATCCGCCACATGGATTTTGATGAACGAACCAATTCGATGTGGCTTGGAACCGATACCGGTTACATTGGAAGAATCGTTGTTAACTAATTGATTCGAAATCAAAAATACACACTCCAACCACCCTCAAGGTCTGGAGTGTGTTTTTTTATGTCATTTTTAAAACTCCTTTTGAGTCCCCATGAAAATCCTTCTGAAACTACTCGGCATCATCTCCATACCGTTTATAGTAGGCTTATCCATGCCCGAAACTGAAAGTCATGATAGCTTAACAAGTGCAATAGAAAACCCGGATCATCTTGATGGAGCTTTCACAGGCGGCTTTGGAGAAGAAACTTGCCGTTCCTGCCATTTCGACTATGATTTGAATATGGATGGCGGCAACCTGACTCTGGACGGAGCACCTGAATCTTATGAAGCCGGTAAAAATTATGAAATAACGATTACCCTTCAGGCAGAGCAGCTTGAAGTTGGAGGCTTTCAGATGACTGCCCGTTTTGAGGACGGCTCACAAGCCGGTGAATTTTCATGGGATGGAGATGACCTGATGTTTACGTCTTCCGTTTCGGATGAAGTAAAATATCTGCAACACTCTGCATCCGGTACTCAACCGACCAAAGATCGAGATATTCATTGGACATTTACCTGGACAGCACCTGAACAGGACGGTGATAAAGTTATACTCAATATCGCAGCAAATTCCGGAAATTATGATGACTCATCCTTCGGCGACTGGATTTATGCCAAAGAGCTTACCCTCCGGCCGAAATAAAATCATATTTCCATGCTCTAACTACTGTTGTTTTGCAATATATCAGAACAAATGTGTAATATTTTTGTTTCGCATGGAGTTCTGCTGCACAACCACTATTCTTAGCTTGTGAATATTTCTACAACAACATATCAGCGCTTCACAAATGCAACAGCACTACTTCTGCTGATCGCTTTTCTCATTCCGGCAGGCCTCCAGGCTAAGCAGCTCGTCGATTTTTGTATGATGAAAATGAGCCATCATGACGGTATGGAGATGGTTGATGATCACAGCTGCTGCTCGGAAAAAGAGACAACCCATCACGATCATAATGATGACAGCGCCCATTCGAATGAATGTGAATCTATGGGTATTTGTGCCTGTAACAACGGCCAGCTTCTATTGAAAAATACGGACCGGACCATCGTTACAAATGAGTTTTCCGTTATTCTCCCCAAAAAGACTTATTTAACACCGTTCATCACCTCCGATGAACCGATAGCGTTTAACAACGCCCACAATCTGAGCCAGTATAAACCTCCCCTTTGGCTCATGTACGACACCTTTTTGATGTAGCCTTTCTCTTTTTTTGGGAAGGAAATCTCCTCCCCTCTGGAGAGGGGACAGAGTTGAGTGAGCACGCAAAGCGTAGCTCGCGAAATTCAGGGGTGTGTTAAAGGAGTGTTGATTTTGGTAAAGAGTTAAATTTAAACTCCTCGCCCAACACAGACCCACCCCCGGCCCCTCCCTCCGGCGCAAAAGAACGCCGCAAGAAGGGGAGATCCCTTCCGAAATCCAACACCACCAAACCTAAACCCAACACAAAACCACTTTAAAGAGTCCTCCCTCTCTATGCTTGGAAAGGGAAACAGAAGGTGAGTCCAAACATGACAAACAAACTCATACGCTTTTTTCTCGAAAACAAACTCATTGCGCTGTTGCTGTTTCTTGCTTTGGCGGGATGGGGTATTTCCACTGCACCGTTCGATTGGGATATTGATTTTCTCCCGCGAGATCCCGTTCCGGTGGATGCCATCCCCGATATCGGTGACAATCAACAGATTGTCTTTACCGAGTGGCCGGGGAGATCCCCTCAGGATATCGAGGATCAGATCACCTATCCGCTAACCACCCAACTATTGGGACTACCCGGAGTTCGGACCGTTCGCAGTAACTCCATGTTCGGCTTTTCCTCCATCAACGTGATTTTTGAAGATGACATTGAGTTTTACTGGAGCCGCTCAAGAATTTTAGAAAAATTGAATGCACTTCCAGGCGGTACGCTGCCGGAGGGTGTTCAACCCGCACTCGGTCCGGACGCCACTGCTTTAGGGCAGATTTTCTGGTACACGCTTGAAGGATACGATAGCGATGGAAATCCAACCGGCGGATGGGACCCGCAGGAGCTGCGATCCATTCAGGATTTTCAGGTTCGATACGCGCTCTCCTCAGTTGATGGCGTAGCTGAAGTAGCAAGCATCGGCGGATTTGTGAAGGAGTACCAGGTGGATATCGACCCGGTAGCCATGCGGGAATCGGGAGTAAATGTGAACCAGATTGCCGACGCTGTTCGAAAAAGCAACCTGGATGTAGGTGCCCGAACCATTGAAATGAATCGTGCGGAGTATCTCGTTCGCGGGCTTGGCTACATTGAAAGTATTGAAGATCTCGAAGAGAGCGTTGTTTCCGTTACAGATAATACCCCCATCCGAATCAAGGATGTTGCCCGGGTGAATATGGGGCCTGCTCAGCGCCGCGGAGCACTCGACAAAGCGGGGGCAGAAGCTGTGGGCGGTGTGGTTGTTGCCAGGCATGGCGAAAATCCTCTTGAAGTGATTAATAATGTAAAAGAAGAGATCGAAAACATTGCAACGGGTCTGCCAACTAAAGAACTGGCTGACGGTACAACGTCCCAGGTAAAAATTGTCCCTTTTTACGACAGAACCGGCCTCATCTATGAAACCCTCGGAACACTCGAAGAGGCACTCACCCTTCAAATATTAATCACCATTATTGTCATAATTGTGATGGTGATGCACCTCCGAACTTCATTGGTTATTTCAGCACTGCTGCCACTGGCTGTACTGATGAGTTTTATTATGATGAAATATGTGGGTGTGGATGCCAATGTGGTAGCGCTGGCCGGAATTGCAATTTCGATAGGTACCGTTGTGGATATGGGAATTATCCTAACCGAGAATATGCTCAGGCATATGGATGAAAAAAACCCGGACGAGAAGCTACTCGAAACCATCTACCGGGCTACGGCAGAAGTAAGTCCTGCTGTTATCACAGCCTTATTAACCACTATTGTCAGTTTCCTTCCGGTTTTTATGCTCCAAGCCCAGGAAGGGCGCCTGTTTGGGCCGCTTGCATGGACCAAGACCTTCATTCTCATTGCGGCACTCATTATCGTACTCACGCTAATACCCGTTTTCGCCCATTGGCTCTTTTCTCAAACGATCAAAAGCAGAAAGTGGAAGCTTATCTGGAATTCGTTGCTGATTTTCGCCGGTCTCATAGTTGGGATTTTTTATCTCGGATGGGCAGGTATTACACTGATGGCGCTTGGAGTCAATAATCTTATCGGCCTCTACCGGGAAGATTATCAGCCGTGGGCACCCTGGGTGAATAACGGGATCATCCTGCTTGGAGTGGCCTGGCTTCTTGCCGGAAACTGGCTTCCACTGGGAGCGCAAAATCCAATTTCACTCAGCCTTCTGTTTATTCTTTTAACCGTCGGGGTGATTTTTGGACTCTTCTGGCTTTTCATGAAATATTATGAACAAATTCTGGATTGGGCACTCCGCCATAAGGCACTTTTCCTTTCATTACCGATTTTGATTCTCGTTATAGGTTTTGTTAGCTGGCGCGGATTCGATACTTCATTCAAATATGCTGCAAATGGATTCAGCGCCATCGGGATCGAAATTGAAGAAACAAGTTTTTGGTCGGCCATGAATGATCGGTTCCCCGGACTGGGACAAGAGTTTATGCCAACACTCGATGAGGGCTCCTTCCTGCTGATGCCAACGACCATGCCCCATGCCGGAATGGAAGAATCTCTTCAGATGATGCAAGAGATGGATATGAGAATTGCATCTATTCCTGAAGTTGAATCCGTGGTTGGCAAAATAGGGCGGGCTGAATCAGCGCTCGACCCGGCTCCGATCTCCATGTTTGAAACAGTTATTCAGTACAAAAGTGAATACAAAACCGATGAACGTGGACGCCGGATTCGATTCCAAACAGAGGATGGAGAGTATGTGCGGGATGAGAACAATGAATTAATCCCCGATCGAAACGGACAATACTATCGTCAGTGGCGGGATCAGATTCAAAGTGAAGATGATATCTGGACAGAAATTCTGCACGCATCAGATATTCCCGGAGTTACCTCTGCGCCCAAACTTCAACCCATTGAAACCCGGCTGATCATGCTTCAAACCGGAATGCGGGCAAACATGGGAATTCGGATCAGTGGTTCAGACCTTAACGTTATTGACGAGTTTGCCACCTCGCTTGAACCCGTCATACGGGAGGTTGATGGAGTTCGTCCCACATCTGTATTTGCCGACCGGGTAGTGGGAAAACCCTACATCGAAATTGATATTGACCGCCGGGAAATTGCCCGTCACGGATTAACGGTTCAGGATGTACAGCAGATCATCAGTACAGCCATTGGCGGACAAATGCTGGGCATGACGGTGGAAGGGCGTGAACGTTATCCACTGCGGGTTCGATATGCACGGGAGTACCGAAATTCTCCGGAAATGATGGAGCGAATTTTGGTCCCAACCCCCGATGGAAGCCAAATTCCGCTGGGACAGCTCACAGAAATTCGTTTCGAGACCGGTCCGATGAACATTAAAAGTGAAAACACGTTTTTAAGTGCATACGTCACGTTTGATCGTCAGCCGGATCAATCACCGATCGATGTAGTTAACCGTGTTCGTGACCAATTGGATGGGCAGATCGATGAAGGTTCACTTAGCGTGCCGGATGGAATCAGCTACACATTTGAAGGTGAGTTTAGAAATCAACAACGGGCAACCGACCGATTATCTGTTGTACTCCCAATTACCCTTCTGATAATTTTTCTGATCATCTACTTCCAGTTCAGGTCATCACCCGTTACGCTCATCGTATTCTCAGGAATTGTACTGGTTTGGGCAGGCGGCTTTATCCTGCTCTGGCTCTATGGACAAGATTGGTTCTTCAACTTTTCGCTATTCGGCATTGAGCTACGTGACTTTTTCCAGATGGGCGCCATTAACATGAGTGTGGCGGTGTGGGTTGGATTTCTGGCACTGTTTGGCATCGCTGTGGATAACGGCGTGGTAATGGCCACCTATCTTGAACAGCTTTTTGAGAAGAAAAAACCTCAGGGCAGGGAGGGAATTTATGCAACCGCAATCGAGGCCGGTTTCCGGAGAGTTCGACCCTGTTTGATGACTACCGGAACCACACTGCTGGCACTACTGCCCATTATCACATCCCCCGGAAAAGGGTCAGAGATTATGATTCCTATGGCAATACCCATCTTCGGCGGAATGTTGATTCAGGTACTGAGTCTGCTGCTTGTTCCGCTGATCTATGCCATGTGGAAGGAATTTGAGTTGAGAAATATGAATGTAACAGAGGAGAAAATATGAGTTGTGAGAATCGAGTCTTGAGTAATGAGAAATCTCCCCTCGAGGGGAGTACCGCAGCGCAGCGCAGGCGAGGGGTGTTCGTCAGGACCCACCCCTTTACCCCCTCCCTATCACGCCAAAAGCAGCGTGACACGGAAGGGAAACTCGAAAATCCCCTCTTGCCTGTCCCGAGTAATTCGGGGAGAGGGGAAGAGTGCAGTGACAACAGCGTAGCTGGTCGGCACAGGCGAGGGGTGTGTTCCTCGGGGCATATAGCTAGAAATTGGCTCTATGTCCGATTTCACACTCATCAAATACACCCCTGTCAGTTTCGCTCTGCGCTCAACTGCCTGTCCCCTCTCAAGCCACACTTGGTCCCGATATTTTCGGGGAGGGGAGTTTACGTTGCCATCGCTTTATTGGTTGTTGTTTTTATGGCATCTTTTACAAACGCATTGCATGCGCAGGGTTTTGAGTCATCCCAAAATCAGGAAAACACCCCTCTAAATCTCCCCTTATTAGGGGAGACTTCTTACCCACAACTCGAAGAGTACCTCCGGATCGCCATTGAGCAAAATCCTGAGTTACAATCTCTTCAGTTTTTATATGAAGCCGAGAGAGAAAAAGCCCAAGAGTTTGGAGTGCTGCCGGACCCGGAATTGAACATTAATTACGATTTCAACCCGATGATGTCTGAATCTCAGCTGGGCCGATTTTCTGTTTCTGCAATGCAGATGTTTCCGTGGTTTGGAACACTCGGTTCAAAAAAAGAGGCTCAGAAATTCTTGGCAGAAGCTAGACGGACAATGATTAACAGCCGTCAGCTTGAAATTCTACGGGACATTCAGATCACTTGGTTTGATATCGCTGAAGTTGAAGAGCAGATTAGAATTGCCGATGAGACATTCAAACTAGTCGGTGATTTGGAGCAACTGGTGGAAATCAGATATGAAACAGCACGAACCGGTCAGGCAGATATACTGCGGATTCAGATGGAAAAGCAACGAATCCAAAACCGGATAGAAAATCTTGAAGACAAACTGCGGCCACTTCGGGCAAGGTTTAATGAACTCTTAAACCGGGAAACCGGTGAAGAGGTCGTTTCGGCCGAACCGCAACAGCAAGCAGAATTACCATACTCAGCTGAGGAGATTGCGGAATTGGCTAAAAATCAAAATCCAGTGTTTGAAACTCTGAGTTTTCAGGAATCTGCACTTCAACAACAGGAACGTACGGCAGAGCTTAGCGGACGTCCCGCCTTTGGAATCGGACTTGAAGTGATGGGAAGAGATTTTGGCCCAATGTCGATGTTTCCGGATTCGAAGGAGAGTTTTATCGGGATGGCTACCATTCGGCTGCCGATCTACCGATCCCGAACCAAATCCCAAAAACAGCAGATTTCGAGCAGGCTTCAAGCTGTAGAGATGGAGCGGGTTCAGGCCAAAAACCGAATATCATCCGATCTGGAATCGGCCCAGGAAACGTTAAGGTCATCCAACCGATCCATTGAACTATTAGATAATGAACTGATCCCGAGAGCGCGGCAGGTACTCGATATTCTGAGTGAAGAGTACACCGCAGGAAATGCCCGGTTTGATGAACTTCTGCAAATACAGCGGGAACTGCTCGACCTGGAGTTTGAGCGGGTTGAAGCCGTCGTCAATCAGAACAAAGCAATAGCAAGAGTTGAACGATTGATCGGGGGCCTGGGGAATGAGTTACCAGATTGAGGAAAATCATCATCAGGCGTTCCCCTCCTTAAATAGAAGGGGAAGTGTTACACAACATTTTATCACAGTTAAAACAACAACAAAATGAACATCACAAAAACCCAATACCTCACATACGCATCTATCCTGATAACGGGAATCATCCTCGGATGGCTCTTTTTTGGCGGATCGAGCACTGTTCAGAATAACCCTGAAGATCACGAGCATGAACAGGTTACGAACGAGTCAGGCGAAGAGGTCTGGACTTGCTCCATGCATCCTTCAGTTCGTGAAGATGAACCCGGATCCTGCCCGATTTGTGGAATGGACCTGATTCCCGCCTCCTCCGAAGAAAGTGAGGATGACTACAGCATGGTGATGACAGAAGCCTCCATGCAGCTTGCAGACATCCAGACAACACCCGCAGTGCGTGAACGGGCCGTTCGGGAAATTCATCTGCCCGGACGTGTTGAAATTGACGAAAGGCGAATCAGTTATGTCACCGCTCACTTTGAGGGACGGGTACGGGACGTCAAAATTGACTTCACCGGTGCTCCCATCCGAAAAGGTGAAGTGATGGCAACCATCTACTCTCCTGATCTGGTCAGTGCACAGCGCGAGCTGCTTCAGGCTGTTCAGGTACAAGATCGAAATCCACAACTTTATGAGGCTGCCGTGCGAAAGTTCAGGCTTTGGGAGTTCTCTGATGAACAGATTCAAGCGATCATCGATCGGGGTGAAGTTCAAACCAATATGGAGATTCTCTCTCCGGTAGACGGATTTGTGATGAAGAGAAATGTAGTGGATGAACAACATGTGATGGAAGGGACCGTCATTTACGAAGTGGCTAATCTCGACCAGCTATGGGTTACGCTGGATGCATACGAAGAGGACCTTCCCTGGATTACGGAGGGAAATGAAGTCACTTTCCAGACCCGATCCAATCCCGGGCAGGACTACAGGGCTACCATCGATTTTATTGATCCGACATTTAATCCCCAAAAACGAACCATCCGCCTCAGAGCCAATGTGGAGAATGGAGATCACTCCCTTCGACCCGACATGCTTGTAAGTGGAACCGTTCAGGCTGAAGTAAGTGAAGAGAAAATTCTCGTGCCGACTTCTGCCGTTCTGTGGACAGGACCAAGATCTCTCGTTTATGTAAAAGATCCATCTGCCGAAACTCCACGTTTTGAAGTCCGCGAAGTGGAATTGGGAGTCCGTGCCGGCGACTACTACGTCATTGAAGAGGGCCTCAATGAAGGTGAAGAAGTTGTATTCAATGGGAATTTTCGCATCGACAGTGAGTTTCAGCTGGCCGACAAATTCAGCATGATGAACCGTGAACCGGGTAGCGGAGCTGTTCCAACAGGGCATCAGCATGGTGACACAGATATGGACGAAAGTGAAATGGAGGAAGAAGATCACAGCGAACACCAGTCGGAAACAAGTGCCGAAGAGGAAGGAAATGAAGTTGATGAAGCATTTCGTGAGGAGTTTACCCAAATGCTGGAGATCTACCTCACCCTAAAAGATGAGCTGATAGAGTCTGACCTGGAAAGTGCCGTAAATTCGGCCGCTAATTTGATTGCTCAATTGGAAGAGATCGGAGAACACCGCCTGGAAGGTGATTCTCATGTAGCCTGGATGGAAAGCTATTCCGCTATTATGGATCATGCCGAAAGTATGAGCAATACCGATGACATTGAGGAGTACCGCGAAGCTTTCAGCCTTCTGTCTGATCAACTCATCGAGGACGTAAAAACATTTGGTATCGAGGGAGTGGTTTATCACCAATACTGCCCGATGGCGTTTGATAATGAAGGAGCTGATTGGCTGAGCAGAAATGAACAGATCCAAAACCCCTATCTGCCGGAGAATATGTTAACCTGCGGAGAAGTGATTGACAGGATTGAGTCATAGTCTTGAGTTCACAGAAATGATAAATAAAAACAGGTATAAAATAGAGAAGGATAATCCTTCTTTACTTTAAACAGTAAACCTAAAATTTAAAGTATTATGCATGATTTTCATTTTTTTGGAGGCGGCTGGATGATGTTTATCTGGTGGTTTCTCATAATCGTACTCGTAATTGTTGTTGTTAGAGCTTTGCTTAACACAAATCAAAAAGAGTCCAATAACGACACCCCTCTTGAAATTCTGAAGCGTAGATATGCTAATGGAGAGATCGACAAAGAGGAGTTTGAGAAAAGGAAGAAGGATTTACTGAAATAAGTACTCCAACCTTAAATATTATTTACTTGATCCCGGAGGGATAAAATGAGAAGAAAAAAGTTTCTAAAAATAGCAGGCATTGGAACCGGAGTTTTAGCTTTTTCTCCATGGCTAACTTCATGTATCACTGATAACAGAGTCAGGTCTGGTACGTTCAGTAATAAACTCCCCCTTCCCAACGAAATAAGGGAAACTGCATTTGAACTTACAGCTTCACACGCCGATGTAAAACTGACTGAAGAACTTCATCTCTCCGGACTTCAATTCAACGAAAGCATCCCCGGGCCAACCATACGGCAAAATCGAGGTGATGATCTGAATATTCGGTTTAAAAATGAAATTGGGCAGGACAGTATTATCCACTGGCACGGACTAATTGTACCACCGGAAATGGACGGGCACCCCAGGGATGTAATTTCGAGCGGAACATACGAGTATCAATTCGGGCTCAATCAGCGGGCAGGTACATATTGGTACCATCCCCATCCACACCATATTACAGGCGAGCAGGTTTACAAGGGATTATCCGGTTTTTTTATCATCGAAGATGATGAGGAAAAAGCTTTGAACCTGCCGGATGGACAATACGAAATCCCACTCGTTATTCAGGATCGAAGAGTCAATGACTCCGGGGAAATCGTTTTTAATCCCTCCATGCCCGAACAGATGATGACCGGTCTGCTGGGCGACTTAATTCTGGTGAATGGAATGCCTTCACCGTATCAGGAAGTGGAAGCTGGGGTTTATCGATTGAGGATTTTAAACGGTTCCAATGCGCGCATTTATAATATTTCATTTCAAGATGAGGTGCCCTTTACCGTGATTGGAACAGACGGCGGGTTGCTGCCAGAACCGATTGAAACTTCCGAACTTTTAATGGCACCCGGTGAACGAGCAGACATCCTTGTAGATTTTTCTAAAGCTGACAGCAGCAGTATCCAACTCATCAGCAAACCTTTTGAAGTCCCTTCCGGCGGTGGAATGATGGGAATGCAAAATATGATGGGCAGTGATGGCCCCGAACAAGGAGCCGGCTTTTCACTGATGGAATTTAGGATTGAAGGGGAATCTCAGCGAAACTCGATTGCTCTTCCGGATCAGCTCTCAGAGGCAAACTTTCCCGAAGCTACCAGTGCCGATCAAACTCGTCCCATCCAATTAGACATGCAAATGATGGCAGGTCATACTATTAACGGCCGCCAGTTTGAAATGGAACGCGTGGATGAACGTGTAAAACAGGGCGATACCGAAATCTGGGAGTTTATTAACAACTCGAATGTACCTCACCCCATGCATGTGCATGCAGTTCAGTTCAAAGTCCTTGAACGCAGCGGAAACCGGGGCTTAATACCTACCGAAACCGGCTGGAAAGATACCGTACTGGTAATGCCGGGTGAAACAGTACGCGTAATTATGAAATTCGACGCACCAAAAGGACTTTATGTATTTCACTGTCACAACCTGGAGCATGAAGACAATGGGATGATGGCTAATCTGGAGAT
>NZ_JAWLDW010000125.1:0-7341 GCF_041686455.1 Rhodohalobacter sp. | reverse complement strand
GTATTACCTATCCTGTTCGGAACTGAAGCGTTTACTGTTCTTTTGTTAACAGCGGATTGATTCACTGAACGATTTACTACTACTGATCTTCTATTAATCGTTTTGTTTTCGCCAACGTTTATTCGATTAGCATCGGACCTTGGTGCAACATAGGTTGATGTACGGCTTGATGTTGATCCTACAGTAGCCTGTTGGCGATTATTATTATTGGATCGACTCCGTTTGGTACTGGTTCCGCTTGATCGGCTTGAAGAATTACTTCTGTTTACCGATCCACTGCTCCGGTTATTGGAACTTGATCTACTTCTGTTTACAGAACCGCTGCTCCTGTTATTCGATCGAGTACGATTTACTGTACCTGACGATCGATTAGTATTGGTTCTAGATCGATTAACAGTAGATCTGTTGCCAGACCTGGTTGTTGCGTTGGAGCGTATTGAACCCGATGATCTGGTTCGGTTAACCGTACTCCTGGTTCGGGTTACCTGAGTAGATCTGGCATTGCTCCTTATAGCGCTTCTGCTATTTTGTACTGATGCACTTCTATTTCGTACAACATTTCCTCTTGTGGCCAATCCAGTACTTCTTGGGCCGTACTCTCTTTGAACGGACCTGTTGTTATAAACGATTACCGGCCGGCCATAATATCCGTTAAATGCTGAGTATCCACCGTAGTAACTTCCGTAGTAAGAATAAGGGTCATTGTAAAATCGGTACGGATCATAGTAAGCCCACCCAAATCCTACACTGAAGTGAGGACGATAAAATTGCACAGCAAAGTAGCTGTGCCCATAATAAGCCGGACCGTAGTATCTGTAAAATGGAGGGGTATACAACGAACTGAAATGGTAAGGGTTGTAATGATGATGAACAGAACTATACGATCTTCGCACATATCTGTCATGCGCTAAATCAATTCCATAATTCATGTACCACTCTTTGGCTTCATAATCCTTAAAATAGTACTCTTCGGAATCATCCCAGCCGTCTTCATAGCCCAATACATAATCCTCTTCGTTCACTACCTGACCTGCTCTCTGCTCAACAGGAGCACGGCGATCCGGAGCAGGCTGGGTGGAAGCAGGATAGTAGCCTCGATCTTGTTGAACAGTTTCAACCTGCGTATAGCAACCGGATAAAAATAATCCTGATGCAATTAAAATCGCGAAATATTGTATTTTAAATTTCATATCGGCCTCTGGCTTATTAACAGTTCTGTAGCTTCAATGGTAAATATACACAACTGGTTTCTTAAATTGTATCACATGTCCATGTGAGTAAATGTAAAATTCTTACATTCAGAATAGCTTTTAACTTCTTTGCTTATCCTAAACCATAAATTCTACTCTATCTATAACGTTGAACCGCACGTAGTGTTGCAGGTAAAATAAATGATCACAACTAAATAACAGACTAAAGATGGTCTTGTATAGGTATTTCCATCAATCCAAAATAACAACTAAGGTCTGCTTCTTTAAGAGTCTAGTGCCCAAAAGCTCAAATCTCTCCTCTCAACGATTTGGCGATTACTTCCGCCTTCGAATTGACATGCAGCTTTTTATAGATATTCCGGATATGGGCTCTCACCGTATCAATTGAGATATCATATCTGTCGGCAATCATTTTATAGCTGAGCCCATCAACCAATCCGTTCACAATATCTTGTTCACGAGCGGTGAGATCTGATTCAGGTTTCTTTTTAACCTGATTTGTATTGAAATATTGAATCACCTTGCGAGCTATCTGAGGCGACATCGGTGCTCCACCTTTCGCCAGATCTTCTACAGCATCTTTAATTTCGGGAAGAGATGTGTGTTTAAGTAGATATCCAGAGGCCCCGGCTTTTAACGAATCAAAAATTTTATGAGAATCGTGATAAACCGTAAGCATGATTATATCGATCTCGGGATAATCCTGTTTAATAATCCCAATACCCTCAATTCCAGACATTCCGGGTAGTTGTATATCCATCAATAGAATATCCGGCAGTTCTTTCTCTTTTAAATAGTCCAGCATCTCCTCTACCGAATCAACGGCTACACCGCAGCTTATTCCGTCCTGCATGTCGAGATAGCGTTGAATCAGATTCCTGATTTTTACATTGTCTTCTACAATTCCAACTTTAATCATAACTGCTCCGCTTTTAGTGATTCATTAGGATACACGGCCTGATGCCGTTATCGAAAATCCCTGACCGTTTTTAATGCTAAGATCTGCCCCGATTCTGTCAGCCCTTAACTGCATATTTCTTAAACCCTGACCCGATTTTTTAACCTTATTTGCAGTTCTTCCATTGTCTTCCACATTTAGCTTAAAATTATTTCCATCGAAGGAAAACCGGATTTGTGCCCGAGTGGCATCAGAGTGTTTGATAATATTGTTGACTGCCTCCTTGAATATCAAATAAATATTTTCTTTTGCCTGAACAGGTAGTTTTTCATCCATTTTCAGATCATCAAAATGATAGATAACCTCACACTGATTATTGCCGAACACCTGATTGACATAGTCCTGCATTCGGTCGGTCAGGTCACCTGCCGTATCATTTCGTGCATCAATCGACCACACAATATCGTCCAGACTGGTTACAATTTTACGACTCTGTTCTCCAAGCTGACTTAAAGTATCGCGCATCTCTTTACTGATCTCTCCTGCCTGCAAAAAATCGGTCTGAAGCGCCAGCTCAGTGAGTGATGAACCAACATCGTCATGTAAATCACTGGCTATCTGAACCCTCATTTTTTCAATTTCAACCTGTTTACTCACCCGATAATAGTGAATAATAAAAAGTATCAAGCCGGAAAATAATGCTGTGGCCAATAGAATAAACCACCATTGGAAATAGAATGGAGGAAGTACCGTAAAATTAAATTCCGAAATTTCCTCACTCTGGGCTCCATCCGCGTTGTAAGCTCTTACCTGAAGTGAATAGTCGTCCGGCGGCAGGCCCGGATAACGGATTTCATTTTCCCGGGTTATCGTCCATTCATCATTAAGTCCCTTTAGTCGATGTTGATAGATAATCTGATCAGGCGCCTCGAAAGTAAGCCCGGTTACTGTAGCCTGCAAAAAGTTATAATCGTGTGTAAAACGGTACTCCCTTCCGGGTTCCACCTCGCGGCCGCTAATGGAAAGGGATTCGAATTCTAGCCCCGGTGCTGTCGAATTATTATCAATCCTGTCTGGAAAAAATCGGCTCATTCCTTCCACTGTTCCCAGCCAAATCGTGCCGTCGGAAGCCAGCAATGAACCGCCCGCATTCAGTTCGTTTGCAATTAACCCCTGGCTGTCGGTATAAGTCCGGTAGGAGAGCATCCGCTCAAGTTCTGTTTCCGAATCATAAAATTCATCCTTACGAAACAGGTAGAGTCCTCGGTTTGTACCAATCCAATATCTATTCTCACGATCCTGAACTGTAAAGTAGAAGATCGTTTCAACCTGATTAGATCGAATAAGCCTTTCAACATCACCATCTCGGTAGCGGGCCGGACCGTTGAATGTAGAAAACCACTTCTCACCCAAATGATCAATAAAAATTTCAATAACACCGTTACTCGGAAGCCCATCTGCAATAGTAATGGTTTCAAATTCACCATCAAGGTACTTTACAACACCTCCATAGGTGGCCAACCAAATTATCCCCTCTTCATCCTGCTTGATGTCCATTACGGTATTGTTGGGCAGTACATTGGATGTATTATAATGGTCATATCCATCCGTACGCAGACGATACACTCCATCGTTATAAGTCGCAATCCAGAATTCATTTTTATTTGTGTCTTCGTAAATACTCCTTACGGATTGGAAATTGATATCAAAAGCTTCGAAATCCGTAAACCTCCCCTTATCGTATATTGAAATACCCTCACGGGTACCGATCCAGAATTGATTACGGCTGTCTTCCAGAAATGTATAAACTTTGTTGTCTTGCAGTCCGTCGGTTTCATCAAACACACGGAGGTTTTCTCCGTCGTATCTGACTACACCGCCTCCGTAAGTAGCAATCCAGATATTTCCATAACGATCTTCAGTAAAACCGTTTACTACGTTGTTGGGCAATCCGGTATCAATATTGTAGCTTTGAAACAGCTCACCTGAGTAATGGGTTATACCTCCACCCAGTGTTCCCAGCCAAAGATTTCCTTCTCTATCAATGATGCTTGAGTAGATAGTGGTTGCTGGAAGGCCGTTCTCCCGGCTATAGTTTGTAAAAGATTGGCCATCAAAAAGTGCCAGTCCGTTTTCGGTACCTACCCAGATTTTATCATAAGCTTGAACGGTGATGGTGAGTACACGATTATTGTCCAGCCCATGCTGCTGATTGAATAACTGAAATTCACCATCTCTATAAAGCACTAGTCCCTCACGGGATGCAATCCAAAGGCGGTTGTATCTATCAACAATAACACTCTGTACCCGAACTTCAGGCAGACCTTCTTCATCTCCAAAATAATCACACTTACCATCTTCAAGCCGGAAAAGCCCCTCGTCTGAAGCTACCCAAATAACACCATCTTCAGTTTGAGCTAAATCATTTGCCGTGATAATACCAAGATCGTTCTCTTCGCTGTAGTGAACGAGCCTATTATTACTGTTCAGCCTCCACAATCCATTGTCGGCAGTACCAATCCAGATAGTACCCAAAAAATCTTCGAAAAATGATAATACCGCTGTATCAGATAGCTCTGATAAATATTCAGGAGTATGGAGAGAGTCTTCTTTTATAACTGTAATACCGTTTTCAGTACCTACCCAGATTTTATTTTCTGAGTCCTCAAAAAGAGTGTGTACCCTGTTGTTTGCAAGACCATTCTCTTCGTAATACTGACGAAAACGTTTCCCATCAAACCGGTTGAGCCCATACCCGGTACCTACCCAGATGTAACCTTTTGAATCCTGAATCAGATCATGCGCAACCGACTCACTCAACCCGAACTCGATAGAGTAGTTGCGGAATGGAAGAATCTGGGCAGTAGCCAAATCCTGAACCAAAAATACGGTAAGAATTAATGCCGCTATTTTTTTGCTATAGATCATCAAAATAAGCTAACAACTTCCGCCTAAGGAGCAAATCACATATTCATGCGGTTTTGACTTCATCAAACCCCAAAACTGTTTTCAAATCGATAAAGATTTAAAGAATCAATCCAACAAACTTACTTGATTGTCAATCCCTGCCAAAAACAGAAAAAGCCCCAAAATGGAGCTTTTTCAAATCCTATAATAAAAATACATTTAGCCGAGATATGCTCTGAGGGCTGCACTTCTGTTGTGATGGCGAAGTTTTCGCAATGCTTTTTCTTTAATCTGACGAACACGTTCTCGTGTAAGATCAAAGCGCTCTCCGATCTCTTCCAGAGTTAGTGAGTGTTCGCGTCCGATGCCAAAATACAAGCGAATGACTTCTGCTTCTCTTTTAGTGAGTTTAGAAAGTGCTCTTTCAATCTCCACTTTCAGAGACTCACCCATCAATTCATTATCCGGGTTGGGAATCTCTTCATTCTCAAGCACATCCAGCAACCGGTTGTCTTCACCCTGAGCAAACGGTGCATCCATAGAGAGGTGACGACCGGAAATTTTCAGTGTATCGGCTACTTCAGAAACAGTCATTTCCAGACTTTCAGCAAGTTCAGCTGCAGAAGGTACACGCTCGTATTCCTGCTCTAACTTTGAAAGTTCTTTACCAATTTTGTTTAAAGCTCCGACACGGTTCAAAGGCAGGCGTACAATACGACTCTGCTCGGCCAGGGCCTGTAAAATTGATTGACGAATCCACCAAACAGCGTAGGAGATAAACTTAAATCCACGGGTTTCATCAAACCGCTTGGCTGCTTTAATCAAGCCAAGATTACCTTCGTTAATTAAATCTCCGAGAGATAAACCTTGATTCTGATACTGTTTTGCAACTGAAACAACAAAACGGAGATTAGCTTTTGTTAACTCTTCGAGTGCTCTTTGCGATCCTTTTTGAATCTCTTTGGCCAAACGAACTTCATCGTCGGGAGTAATGAGCTTCTCTTTTCCAATTTCGTGTAAATATCGATCTAAAGATTCAGATTCGCGGGTAGAAATTCCTGAACTTTTTGCCACGTTATAAAAAGATTTCTTTAAAGTTGTGCTTGCGCCTGCATGATCTGCTATTGAAACGAGCAGTTATGAAATATGTTGTGAATCATCCCAAACTCGAACTGTCTAAGATACAAACAAAATGCATTCTTTTGAAATCCGATTTGTATTGAGAAGCGATTGGATTGTCTATTTAACTTTTCCAAGAAAAGAAGTTCCCGGCAGCGTATTTTCTATATCAAAAAACTCCAATGCTGTGGCTGTTACATCCGAAAAAGTACTTCTTATACCCAAATCTTTTCCGGGTTTTTGCGAACCGTTTACGGTTATCAAAGGGACAAACTCTCTTGTGTGATCTGTACTGTCATCTGTAGGGTCATTTCCATGGTCCCCTAAAAAGATCAGCATATCCCCTTCATCCAGTTTGTTGATCATAGCGGGTAATGCACGATCAATTTCCTGAAGTGCTTCACCATATCCTTTTGGATCCTGTCTGTGGCCATATTTTTGGTCTGTATCGATCAGATTTACAAATACAAAGCTGTTCTCAACTTTCGCACTCATCAGGCTTAGTGTTTGCGACAATCCCTCTGCATTACTTTTTGTTCGCCGATACTGGTCAAATCCTTCCTCTGCAAAAAGGTCTATTACTTTACCGATTGAATAAGTTTTTACACCGCTATCCTGTAAAAGAGAAAGTAGATTTGGCTTTGGTGGTACCATCGAATAGTCGTGCCTGTCGTCAGATAATCTCTCAAAGCTTCCGGGTTCACCATGAAATGGACGGGCAATTACGCGCCCAACCGCATGGTCTCCTGTCAACACTTCATTTCTAGCATATTCACACCATTCATATAGTTTTTCCAGCGGAACCACATCCACATGGCATGCAACCTGAAATACGCTGTCAGCCGAAGTATATACAATCGGCTTGCCTGATTTCATATGCTCTTCGCCGTAGTCGCGAATTACATCCGTACCTGAATAGGGAAGATTTGCCAAAACTCCGTCAACTCCCGCTTTTTCGCAAAACTTCCGGATTACTTCCTTAGGAAATCCATTTGGGTAGGTTGGAAACGGTTGATCCAGATGAATTCCGGCAATTTCCCAGTGTCCGCTTGTAGAATCTTTACCGGCTGAAACTTCACGCATCTTTCCATAACTGCCGAGCGGCTGATCACATTTATCCACAGACTTCAGCGGTTCTATGTTTCCAAGGCCAAGCCGTTCAAAATTTGGGAGTTTTACTTCAGTAGCCTCCAAAACGTGCCCTAA
>NZ_JAWLDW010000124.1:0-7392 GCF_041686455.1 Rhodohalobacter sp. | reverse complement strand
TGAATCTGTTCATCACTCAGCATCCCATTCAACCCGTCGCTGCATAAGATCAACCGGTTGCCCTTAAAAAGCTTTGCTGTTTTAACAGACGGCTGAGGCGGATTTTTTTCATCCCCCAGGCTTTGCGTCACAATATTGCTCTCCGGGTGGACGCGGGCTTCCTCCGGTGTCATCTGATTATCTTCTACCATCTTCCAGACCAAAGAATGATCTTCAGTAAAAGGATAAAGTGATTGTTGGCCATTATAGATATAGCAGCGGCTGTCGCCCGACCATGCCACATGCACTAAGTCTTCAATCACCCAGGCAATCACCAAAGTGGTTCCCATTCCGGCAGTCTCCAGGTTCTTGTGCTGATGATTCACAACGGCCTGATGAGCTCTCAGGATTGATTTAGCAAGAAACTCTTCTTTTTCAGCTGTCGAATCAGGAGCTTCCTCAAGTTGATCAAAATCCTCTTTAACTGTCGCCTGAGCAAGGTTAGACGCTACTTCGCCGGCATTTTCTCCTCCCATCCCATCGGCAACTATCAAAAGTGCACCCAATTCGGAAAACGAGTGGACCTCACCTCGTTTAAATCCCCATTTATGATTGGACAGATCTTTACAGATCGCAAAATCATCTTCATTGTGGGTGCGGGAACGACCGACATCGGTGATTCCAAATATGGATATTTTTTTAATCATCCCGTTTTGCTATTTACCGCGATTTAAATTTTGATTACTCATTATCTGGCGACCCGGATGATTAAAAATTCATCAATGGAGTAACTACATTGATCGAAGTAGGAGTCATAACTACGTCACCCTGTTGTGATATACTTGCCTGCAGATACCCTCCGGTTACAATACCGATAACAGTAGGCTGACCGTTTTGCATAGTAAAAACCGGCCCCCCTGAATTACCACTGTCCCATCCAACCTCTGTGACATGAACTGTACCATCCTGAAGGCCTGAAAGAGTCACTTTAGCGGTTGAAAAATAGGGCTCAAGATTGCCCTCAACCCTAAATTCTGCACCGTATGAGTACCCCAGGACAAACAGGTCTGTTCCGTTTCTAAGATTACCCGACAACGGCTTATCAAATGCCATACCATCACTATAGTCTGTTTGCATATATGCCCAATCGGCTCCACTAAAAAAATCTGCTATGCGTAAAGATCCACTTCTATTTCCCGGTAAATTTTGAGGAATAAATCGGTCCATAGAATCATCTTGTACTAAGTCTTTGTTGGAAAACTGGAGCCTTTTACTTCCATCATAAGATTCTGCAGTAAACGAATAGGTTGCACTCCCTCCACTGTGTTCAATCAAATTCGCCTGCCGGTCGGTTGTGCCTTCATCAGTACCATACATATCTACACAGTGGCGTGCCGTCACAAATATTCCACCATCCATTAAAAACCCGGTGCAAGAAATATTGGGCTCGTATGTATAGGAATTTCTTTCTCCGTTAAAGTTGGTTTCCAACCCCTCTATTGAAATTGCCATCACATACGGCTTTAACTCTTCGATAACATCTGCATAATTCACACCCCCGGAAACATTTCTCAAGCTGTCCAATTGTCGCTGGCTTCTCTCTTTGATGGCAGCTAATTCTCTCTCAAACTGTTCGCGGTCGCGAAGCATCCTCTGTCGGTCTTGTTCAATCTGTTGCTGAGAAATCTCAAAGTTTTCTGCTAAAGCACTATTGCTGGCATTTAGACTCGCGATGGTTTCTGCCTGCTCTCTGCTGATCAAATCCTGTTCTGCCAACAGCTGACTTTGCATCTCAGTTTCCAGAGTAAGATTGTAGATCATATAGCCTGAACCACTCATTGCCAGGATAAAAATCATCAAAAATGAAACCGCAGCTGTTTTATATGGCTTGATTGCCTGTTTCATTACTAAATTCATCTTATTGGTGAACCCGATCTTTGCCGTACCGGCCTTTGTTGTGTTATAACGAAGTCTCGGCCCCTCAACGGAGAGCTGAATTTCATCGCCATTATTCAAAAAGTATTTATTCTCTACCGGGCGGCCATTCACCAGCGTTGGGTTCGATTTGGACAGGTTGATGATGAAGGTTTCATCTCCCTTACGTTCAATAGCTGCATGTTTACGGCTCACCGTGGGCGTATCATCCCCAAACGTGACCCCGCATTTATTATCGCGCCCGAGCTCCACATACGGAACAACGATAGTTTCGAATGATCCCTGATTTTTCTTTTCCGTGGATGTCAGATACTCAAGCGTATAAGTTGGAATATTGGCCCCGCTCAGAATTTTCATTCCCGTTCCAATAGATTGTGTAGCTCTGTTTGCCATATCAGTTGATTCCATTTTTTAATTAAAAGTAATAAGCCCCGAACCTGGTATATTTGCCATAGATATGAGAACTTTTTCCTGCTCATTTACCAATTCAATTGATTAATAAGACTCTACCCAGTTCCGGTGATAAATTCTTACATCTGACATCCCGTTTTCAGGATATCCTCGAAAACGTATATCCGGCAGTCCCCATACAAAACAGACAATTGTGATAAACCGGATATATCCACCAACCGATAAACTACCTCCAAGCAGAATAGTGTTGAGGTGTACCGATGAAAAGCTTTCATTTCCTGTATTGATATAAATGAGAACAATAATCGCCTGGATGAAAAAGGTTGTTGTAAATGCCGGTAATACTCTTTTTTAGCTCTATCCAATGAGACCGATGATTTTGTCAAAATGGTACTTTTTTTATGATCCGTCGGCATAATAAAATCACAAAAAAAAAGTATGACAATTTTATGTGATGAACGGTTTATAAAACGTGATGAATTGCAAAAAAACATCGTTTAGAGTTCCTAAAGCAGCAGTTAATATTCTTATCCCAGCATCATTTTCTTTAAATAAACGAGCCAGTTTCAATCAGTTTGACAGATATCAACCTGAATATCTCAGCCTATCAAAGTTACTGTGGTCATCATGAATAAACGCAATCAAATCGAACACAAAGAAGCTTCATTTGAAAGTAAAACCATGCCACTGAGACCCTTTCTGTCATTTACTTCAAAAGCGAATGATGCAGGAATTTAAATTTTGATATTTAGTTGTGATCAGGCACCAGGATGGTTCTAATATTCAACTGATTGAAATTAAATATCAGGATTTTCAACACTCCTGAATGGTTGTATTCTAGACCGGTTTGAATATCTTATCTGTTTCTAAGACCAGATTCATAGCCCTTGTGAGTCTAAGTCGACTCTCATGCGAGAGAAGAAGTTAAAAGACTAGCAAAAGTTAAATTAAGAAACTATGACTTTGTATAATATGTTAGTAATTGAAGAGCGTTAACTATTAATTCAAAAGAGAAAATATTATGCCACTCATAGATAGAAGCGACTTAAAATACGACTATAATTGGTCGACAGAACCGGCCAAAGAGCCTAGAACCGAAGCAACCACACAAACCCCTTCCAATCCAAATATTTTTCGACCAAAAGAGGGGAATAAGGTGCTCGATTTTATAAACGATTATGCAGAGAGCCGCAATATTTCGGAAAAAGAAAAGGCACGTAATCTTGAACCTCTGCTTCAAAAACGACTTGAAAAAGATGATGGCGTAACTCAAGAGGAATTGGAAGAGTGGCTGGATAAAGAGCGTGAACAGTAACAGTACTGCTAGGTTGTGAATGTTTCAAAAAATGTAGTGTAGTGTATCTGGCGCTGCCGTCAGATACACCACAGATTATCATTCACTCTGTTTAAGATCTAAGCTGAGTTCAACACGGCGAGTTTAATTTTTGCGCCCGTACTCTTTTTGATGATTTCACTTCACTTTTACGTAAATCGAATAGGTTGAATGTAAAATACAGACACCTAATAATAATTCCGGTTCGTACAAGCACCAACTGAACCATCGAATTCTAAATACATATCTGAATGAACAATCACTCTAAAGAACACTCTCACAAGCAAAATAATCATTCAGAAAAAAATGGAGCTAGTCCTGACAATGGTCACGACCACGATGGACATAATGGTCATTCCCACAGAGAACACCACAAACAGATGGTGCAGGATTTTAAATTCCGATTCTGGTGGGTTCTTGCACTAACGATTCCAATCATGGCACTATCACCCATGATTCAAACCTTCATTGGTGTCGAATGGCGATTTGCAGGCGACACATGGATTCTGGCAGCTCTCTCTACCGTGGTTTACTTCTTTGGCGGATGGCCATTTCTGTCAGGATTGTATGATGAACTGAAAAAAAAGCAGCCCGGAATGATGACACTCATTGGCCTGGCAATTTCCATAGCTTACCTCTACAGTACCGCTGTGGTGTTTGGGTTTGAGGGTGATCTGCTTTACTGGGAGCTATCGACCTTAGTTGGCATTATGCTGCTGGGTCACTGGATTGAAATGCGTTCGGTATTGAGTGCTTCTTCAGCATTAGAGGAACTGGCGGAATTATTGCCCGGAAAAGCCCATCGAGTGAAAGAGAACGGCGACACCGAAGATGTATCTGTGGATGAACTGAAGCAGGGAGACAACGTTCTCATCAAACCGGGGGAGAAAATTCCCGCTGACGGAAACGTGGTAAAAGGCGAATCGAGCGTAAATGAAGCTATGCTCACCGGTGAGTCTAAACCGGTAAATAAATCGGAAGGTGATGAGGTGATTGGCGGCTCTGTGAATGAAAAAGGCTCGTTGACTATCGAAATCTCAAAAACCGGCGATGATTCCTTCTTATCTCAGGTTATGAATCTGGTGGAAGAGGCACAGCAGAGTAAATCCAGAACGCAGGATCTGGCCAACAGGGCGGCATTCTGGCTCACCATTGTGGCCATTACCGCCGGACTTCTCACTTTTGGAGCGTGGATCTTCTTCACCGGTCAAAGTTTTGATTTCGCCATGAACCGCACGGTGGCCGTTATGGTAATTACTTGTCCACATGCGCTGGGATTAGCAATACCACTCGTGGTATCAAGATCCACCAGTATTGCAGCCACCAACGGGTTTCTGATCCGGGACCGTGCTGCATTTGAGCAGGCCCGAAATCTGGATGCCATTATCTTCGACAAAACCGGAACGCTCACCCAAGGCGTCTTCACCGTAACGAATATTCTGAATTTAGGTAATGAATTTTCTGACGAAGAGATCCTGAAATACGCCGCATCGCTGGAGAAAAACTCTGAGCATCCACTGGCTAAAGGAATCCTTGAGAAAGCAGATGAAACCCCGAGTGATCGGGGCAGGCTCTGGGAACCTGACGATTTCGATTCCATCACCGGAAAAGGAATACAGGGAAAAGTGAATGGGAAATCGGTGAAGGTGGTGAGCCCCGGCTTTGTGAAAGAACAGGAAATGAATTATCCGGAAGAAGACGTTGAAGAGCTTTCATCGCAAGGGAAAACGGTTGTATTTTTGGTTATTGAAGACGCGCTTGTTGGAGCCATTGCTTTGGGAGATGAAATTCGTGAATCCTCTAAAAATGCCATCAAAGCATTACACAAGATGGACATTGAATGCATTATGCTTACCGGCGATAATCAACAAACCGCAGATTATGTGGCCAAAGAACTGGGCATTGATCAGGTTTTTGCGGAAGTGCTGCCCGACGAAAAAGCCGATAAAGTGAAAGAAGTTCAGGATCAGGGAAAGTTGGTTGCGATGACGGGTGATGGCGTAAATGACGCCCCCGCATTGGCTACGGCAGATATTGGAATTGCAATCGGAGCCGGCTCAGACGTGGCCGTTGAAACCGGCGATATTGTGCTAGTGAAGGACAATCCCGAAGATGTAACCGCGCTCATTAAACTATCCAAGGCTACCTACAGCAAAATGGTACAGAACCTTTGGTGGGCTTCAGGGTACAATATCGGGGCTATACCGCTGGCCGCCGGCGTGCTTTACACCTGGGGAGTTATCTTAAGTCCAGCCCTGGGCGCGATATTGATGTCGCTGAGTACGGTCATTGTGGCGGTGAATGCACGGTTTTTGAAAATGGAATCGTAATAAATTCCTGACCTTCAAGGTTACCAAAACCCTGGAGGTCTTCCAATCTGGACCGATCAGGAATTTTCAAAAACAATCCGCAATACGTATATTTATGTATATACGTGTTAAAATCCATTCACATGAAGAAAAAACTCACACTTACAGTTGAGGAAGAGGTTGTACAATACGCCAAGAGGTTGGCCAAACGGCATGGAAAGTCTGTATCTCAGATGTTTGAAGAGAAATTTAAAGAAGGGGAGACAAACACCATTCAAACAGAATCCCAGAAAGCTGCCTCTGAGTTATTAAAAAAACTGGAGGGCTCAAGAAGCACGCAAACTAAACAGGACAAAGAATTAATAAAGAAACATGTTAAAAGGAAGTTTGCCTGAAGTTTTTCTCGATACAGATGTTTGTTTCGATATTCTTTCAAAGAGAGAACCTCATTTCGAACATTCCATAAAATTACTTGAGTTGGCTGCAGATGACCGGATTTCTTTAATGATCTCGGAAAGCAGCCTGGCTAATTTGATCTATTTGTCTTTTGATATATATAAAATCGAAAATGCTTCAGAAAAGTTAACCGACTTCATAAAGGCCACAAAGGTTGTAAATGGAGGCAAACTTGTTATGCTTCAAGCCCTTAAATCCTTGTTTAAAGATAAAGAAGACGCCCTTCAATACTACACAGCTCAACAACATGAGGCTGATTATTTTATCACACGGAATATCAAAGATTACAAGACTTTCATTGAGTTTGTTCCTGTGATGACTCCTAAAGAATTTATGGGCTCGATTGACAACTAATCAGCATTAATTAGAGTACGGATGTAGATGCAATCCTGATGTCGTTAGTTGGGTTAATTGCCGCTGGATTACTAATAAATGAATGATCCTTTATGATCTCTAAGAATGATATATGGCTAAAGTCAGTTATTTAAGTGCACATTAAATAATTTGCAATTCATGTATCATTACAAAGAAGTACTCAGCGAAATTGAAAAGCAAAACCCCCAGCAGAAGGAATTCCTGCAGGCGGTCAAAGAAGTTTACACCGACGTCATTCCATTTATAAATGATGAAAAGGTAGAGGCTTATCGGGAATCTGCGATTTTGGAACGGATGGCAGAACCGGACCGAATTATTCGCTTTCGGGTGACCTGGAAAGATGATGACGACAAAGTGCATGTTAACAGAGCCTGGAGGGTACAGTTCAACAACTCAACCGGTCCCTATAAAGGCGGGATGAGATTTCACCCTACGGTAAATGAAAGTATTCTGAAGTTTCTAGGGTTTGAACAGTGCTTTAAAAATGCACTCACGGATCTTCCGATGGGCGGTGCCAAAGGAGGATCAGATTTTGATCCCAAAGGAAAAAGCGATGATGAAGTATTTCGGTTCTGTAGCAGCCTGATGCTTGAA
>NZ_JAWLDW010000021.1:0-31661 GCF_041686455.1 Rhodohalobacter sp. | reverse complement strand
AGAACCACCATGCCATCAGAAATCATGGTGTTACAGGATGTTTGAAGTTTGGGGAACCAACGTATTACACGTTCGCCATCATCGTCAAGCTCATATTCTCCTGTTTCTCTGTCTTTAACAGGTTGCCCTACCTTAACCAGACATTGCCGGCAATTGGCAGGAGCAGACATTGAAGGGTGATAACAGAAAAAAGGTACTTCCATACCTTGATCTTGGATGAACTGAAGAAGTCTTTGATCTCCTTCATATTCGAATCGTTTCCCATCTATAAATACTTCAGGCATTATATCTTAGTCTTAATTTTGAGAGTATCTATCTAAATATCTTAGATAAACCGTTCATCTAATTTCATTTAAAAATTAATGCAAAATTCGGTTAAGCTACAGCGTGAACAGATTTTTTGCATCTTGCTTCAAACTCATCCCTGAAACGTGTGATTGTATGTCTGACCGGCCATGCGGCGGCATCAGCTAATGCACAAATTGTTCTGCCTTCCATCTGGGTAGTAATATCCAAAAGCAGGTCCAGGTCTTTGATTTCACCTTCACCGTTTTTAATTCTCAGCATTACTTTTTCAAGCCAGCCGGTTCCTTCACGGCATGGGGTACATTGCCCGCATGATTCATGATGATAGAAATGAGTGATTCTCCATAGCATATCTACCATATCGGTATCTTCATCCATAACAACCATACCGGCAGTTCCAAGCATTGTACCAACTTCGCGTAATGAATCGCTGTCCATCGTTACCCCGTCCAACTGATCTGCTCTAACTACCGGAGTAGATGATCCACCCGGAATAACGGCCTTCAATTTTTTTCCGTTTCTCATTCCCTGGGCAACATCATTGATCAATTCCAGAATAGGTATTCCGGATGGCAGCTCATAAACACCGGGACGGTTCACATGCCCTGAGATTCCATATAGAAGAGGTCCGGGGTGATTTTCGGCACCCACATTTTTGAACCAGTCTGCTCCTTTATTGATCACATTTGGTACATGAGCAAGAGTTTCTATATTATTGATTGTTGTAGGTCTTCCCCAAAGCCCTTTTTGTGCAGGAAACGGAGGCTTTACTCTTGGATAACCTCGTTTTCCTTCAAGTGATTCTAGCATGGATGTCTCTTCACCGCAGATGTAAGCACCTGCTCCGGAGTGAATATAAAAATCAACGCTGTAGTCGGTTCCGAAAATATTTTTCCCAATCATACCGGCATCGTAGGCATCCTGAATCGCTTTCTCCATCATATCGATGTAAGCTTTGTACTCACCCCTGATGTAGACGTAAATAGCCGTCACTTCCATTGCATAAGCGGCAATTAGAGCACCTTCAATAAAAATGTGAGGATTATACTCAAAAATCTTTCGATCCTTAAATGTACCAGGCTCAGATTCGTCACCGTTACAAGCCAGATATCGAGGTCCTCCGTCGGCCGGCGGCATAAATGACCACTTCAATCCGGCATTAAATCCTGCACCGCCACGACCTCTGATATTAGCACTTTTAACTTCATTGACAACATTTTTGGGATCGGCCCATTTTTTGTTATCTGTCAAAACAGCTTTCCAGCCTTCGTAGCCACCATTTTTCCGATAAACATCAATCTTATCAAGATCCTTGATGTTGGGAATCAATACCGGCTCATAATTTTTCCAATCAACTGTACTCATAGTCCCTATTTAACTTTTCTGAGTGGCATTTCAATTTGTTCGTAGTCAGGTGTTTTCCCTGATTTCAGATCATCGATTAGTTTATCAACTTTTTCGGGAGTCAGGTTATTCACGTATTTATCGTTGGTAACCTGAAGCATTGGGGCGTACCCACAAGCACCCAGACATTCAACTTCATTCAGGGTAAACAAACCATCATCGGTAGTTTCACCTTTTTTAATACCTAACTTTTTCTCCGCGTGTTCAAGAATGTCATAGCCGCCACATAATTGACAACTAAGACAGGTGCAGACATCCAGTACAAACTTGCCTTTTTCTTCCTTGTAGTACTGTGTGTAGAAGTTTGCAACACCGTGAACATGAGCATCAGGTAAATCCAATGTAGAAGCTACAAGCTTTTGAACGTCTCCATCTACATGGCCAAAGCGATTCTGAGCAACCCAAAGAGCGGGCAGTGTTGCCGCTTTCACATCCGGGTATTTGGCTTTGAGATTTTCAATTTCGTTAAGATCGTCTTGTGTGAATTCGTATTTCATAATGATTATTTATCAGCTTCACCCATTACAGGATCCATACCTCCAATTATAACTACAGTATCTGCCACCATTTCACCGTCAATGATATTTTCGAGAACCTGAAGGTTTGCAAATGATGGTGCCCTAACTTTTAATCTCCATGGATGCCCTGTACCGTCACTTTGAATATAATAACCAAGTTCGCCTTTTGGTGCTTCTACAGCACAATAGGTTTCTGCACCTTCAGGCGGGCAGATGCCTGTATCGGTCATCATAAAGTCATGTATCATTCCTTCCATTGAGTAGTACACTTCATCTTTGGAGGGATAAGCCTGTTTTGCATTATCGGTACGCACGGGGCCTTTTGGTAGTTTTTCAATGCACTGGTTGATGATTCTAACGCTTTCACTCATCTCTTCCATACGGACGAAGTATCTGGCTAAATTATCACCTTCCATCCGTGTTGGAATTTTAAATTCAACTTCATCGTATCTGGCATAGGGAGCAAACTTTCTGATGTCTAATCCGAATCCTGAGGCTCTCAGAACAGGTCCTGTAGCGCCAAAGCGCAGGGCATCTTCAGTTTTCAGAACGCCAACTGCTTCATTTCTGTCAATGAATATTCTATTTCTATCAAGTAGTTTGTGATAGTCTCTAAGCTCTTGTGGGAAGGTTTCTGCAAATTCTTTGATGGCTCCCATGGCTTCATCCGTAATGTCATTTGCAACTCCGCCAATCCGTGCATGTGAGACTGTAAAACGATGGCCGGTCAGGCGGTCCATAATGTCATAAATTTTTTCTCTCTCTTTAAATGTCCAAATAAAGAAAGAAACAGCACCGGCATCCATAACCATCGTTCCTAGCCACAGAAGGTGAGATGAAATTCTAGCCAACTCACAGCCAATCATCCGAATGTAGTGAGCTCGTTCAGGGACTTCTACATTTGCCAGTTTTTCTACAGCCTGGCAGAGTGCAACGTTATTGCTGTAAGGCGAGAGATAATCCATACGATCTGTGTATGGCATAAATTCCTGATATGTCTTATTCTCAGCAATTTTTTCCACTCCACGATGTAAATATCCAATATCGAGTTTCGCTTTTTCAATAGATTCACCGTTCAGCTGAAGCACCAATCTCAACACGCCGTGAGTTGCAGGATGCTGGGGCCCCATATTCAGGATCATCTTTGAAGTAAGCGGATCACCGTCGTCCAATTCTTCGATCGTAGTGTGCTTATCCTCTAAGCTTTGATAGAGCTTTTTTTGATGCTCCTTAAAAAACGTGGAATGAACTTTTGATTGAATGTCCGTTAATTTCATAAAATCTTACTATTCAGTATCGGGTGTAGAATTAGGCAGCTCGATAGATCCCGGAATTCCGAGTAAGGGAAATTCTTTTCGAAGTGGGAAATAATCAAAATCTTCAGGCATCAATATTCTTCTAAGATCCGGATGATTGCTGAATCGTATGCCAAACATGTCATAAACTTCTCTTTCAGCCCAATTTGCAGAGCTCCAAACGCTTGTAACAGAATCAACTTCTGGCTCTTCCTCTTCACAGCGAACTTTTAAGAAAAGGCGAACGCCATCTCGTAACGAGATTAAGTTATATACCACTTCAAAACGCTCTTCTGACGTGTATCGATCAATTCCGAATACATCTGCCAGGTAGGTATAATGGTGTTCATTTTTTAGATATTTCGATATTTCAACAATTGATTCTCGATCTACCACAACAAAAGTGGAGTCGGTAGATTGATAAACATCTAAAATTTTGTCGTCGAATGACTCGGAGAGTCCATCAATTGCCTTTTGAAGTGGTTCTGATAATTCTAAACTCATAAAAATTAGCTGTCGAGCGCGACTGAGTGCTCAGTTTTAATTTTATCTTGAATTTTCATTAACGCATGCAGTACTGCATCTGGCCGGGGAGGGCATCCAGATATGTAAGCGTCTACCGGGATAAAGTTATCCACGCCTTGAACTACTCCGTAGCATCTATGCATTCCACCTGTAGAGGCACAAGCTCCCATTGCAATACACCATTTTGGATCTGGCATCTGATCCCAGATTCGGCGAATGGCGTGAGACATTTTATATGTACACCAACCGGCAACAATCATTACGTCGCTCTGTCTGGGTGAAAAACGCATCACTTCAGATCCAAATCTGGCAGCATCATAACGCGGTCCAGCAAAAGCCATCATTTCTATTGCGCAACAAGCCAAACCCATGGGCATTGGCCATGCAGCATTTGATCTGGCCCAATTGACCAGAGAATCTACCTTTGTGGTTAAATACCCTTCACTTAAAGAACTTTCTAAACCCATAATTTTCGCTTATTTGGATAATGCTTCAAATTTAACATTCTTGGCGTCCCAGTCTAATGTACCTTTCTTTAAAGTGTAGAACAGACCAATGAATAGTACTACTATAAATATTGTCATGGCTATAAACGTTCCGGTACCGAGCTCCATAAATCGAACAGCCCAGGGATAGATAAATACAACCTCCAGATCAAAGACGATAAACTCCATTGCAACCAAATAGAATGCAATAGAGTAGCGCTCTTTGGCCTCCCCAACAGGATCCATACCACTTTCGTAAGGGCTCAGTTTATTTGTATTTGGACGATAGGGTCCCAAAATTCGTGAGAGCGACATCAATACAAGAGCTAAGACGAAGGCTACTCCAATCAGTACCAGAATGGGATAATATTGTTCAAGCATGAAAAATAGTTAGAATTAATTTTGCCATAAATTACCGCCACATCGACGGAAAGTCAACGAAATTACGTGTGGAATATAGCAGGTTTTCGACCCAACTTTGAACACTTTTTTTAAAAAATTTACCAAGCAGAAATTCAGTAAAATCTCGTAAATCATGTTCTGATAGTTTTTATGCAGTTAATATTGAGTCAGGATTGATAAAGAGCTTTGAGGGCTGTAATGTCAAGTTCGAACTGGTGGGCCGTCTGCATTGAAAGATCAGTTATCAAAGTTGAAATAATATCTTGTCCCTGGGCTGAACTGAGTGAGGCAGCTTTTTCGAAAGCTGAAAATTCATCGCTTTGAAATACTGGGGAGTTGGAATGCTGAGAAAACAGATATTCAAATCGTTCACTTCGTAATAAGCCTGCTAAAAACTCTTCATAACTGTGCTGATGTTGAAGGTTTTGAGTTGTTTTATTAGCTTCACACCACTGATTAATTGATCTGTTGAAAGTTACTAGTTCATCACTACCTTCAGCTTTTTTGTAAAGTTGGGTAAGCTGCATCAGGATGTTCTCTTTTGTCTCTTGAGTTAATAAATCGGAGAAATAATTCGCCGGTTGACCAATAAATTGTTCACGATTTTCGAAAAACTGTTGTGTGTTCGGCAGGTGGAATAAGGCAGCAAATATAATATCACCGCACTTTTCGTAAACGTCAGAAACATCGAGTGCTTTGGTATTTTTAGCAGTTTCAGATTCTATTTTTTCATCTGACTGATTACAGCCGGCACTCAGACTCAGAAATAGCACTGAAAATAGGATGAGCCTGAATATTAGGGTCTGATTTTTCACTTTACCAATCAATTCTTCCCCTCCGGTCATCACGCTCTCTATCAGCGGGATCTTCAGGCATAACGAATCCCGGTGGCTGCGCAAATGCGTCATAGCTCCAGGGCGCATCAGGGTCTGAAGTTACATAGTTGATGAATTGCCCTACGATAGGGAGGGCTGTACGGGCACCCTGTCCAATACTGTTTGGATCGTCTGTTGGAAAGCGTATTCGCCGGTCCTCACCTCCAACCCAAGATCCCATGACAATATGGGGCATCATGGCAACGAACCAGTTGTCGGCACTGTTTTGAGTAGTTCCAGTCTTACCGGCAACATCCTGCTGTACATTATAAGTATTTCTTAACCGAACGCCTGTGCCGTTGTATCCGTCACCACCACGAATTACGCCACGCATCATATCGATCATCATATATGCTGTCTCCGGACTGATAACTTCCTCGGTGTATTTCGGATTGAATTCTTCAAGAACGTTCCCTTCACGATCCTCAATCCGGGTAATAGCAACCGGTTCTATGTGAACCCCTTGGTTCACAAAAGTTGTATAAGCACTCACCAACTCCAGTAGAGAAACTTTTGTGGTTCCCAGAGCAATAGAAGGGTAAATTTGAGAATCTGACATATCTATTCCAAGATTGGATGCCATTTCTGCAATTTTTCTGGCAGCAGACATAAGGTCATTTGCTTTGTTTGTTCCGGGGGCTCCGGCTATTTCCGGCAGTAAACGTACCGTAATATTATTCAGACTTCGAGCTAAAGCCTCACGTAGTGCAACCATTTCAGGTCCGGCAGGAACGGAAGGATCTTTTGGACTCCAGAGTCTGCCGTTGGTTTCTATAAAACTGGTTGGGAATTTTGAGAATTTGTGATAGGGCATGTAACCGTTGTCGATAGCTACAGCATAAACGAAAGGCTTAAATGTAGATCCGGCTTGACGTCTTGCCTGGTGGACGTGATCATACTGTTGCGACCCGAAGTCAGCACCTCCAACCCAGGCTAAAACATTTCCATTTGATGGATCTACAGCTGTAAAACTTGCCTGAAGTTTCGTTTTGATTCGTTTAACAGAATCTACGTAGGCGGAATCGGCCATCAGTTCCTCAAATACAACTGATTCCTGATCAGTATTGTATTTTTGAAATGCATTTTTATACCGATCTGTTTCACGCATGTACTGCCTTATGAACTGCGGGTATTTTTCCCAATACTCATCCATGTAGTCTCCGCCGCTGGAAGTCCATTCCTGCACAAATTCAGGCTGAAATTCCAGGAGTTTTTCCTGAACAGAACGTTCAGCATGCCGCTGGAGTCTTGAATCTATTGTTGTATAAATGACGAGCCCATCTGTAAATAGGTCGTAACCGTTTTCCACAGCCCAGTCCTGAATTCGAAGGCGAACATATTCACCAAAATAACGGCTCTCTCTGCCTGACCTTGAAGGAGGCTGGTAGTTTAACTGGATATCTTCGAGGCTAAGGTTTTGAAAAATTTCAGTGCTTATGAATCCTCTGTTAAACATCTGAAGAAGAACAATATTTCGCCGGGATTTTGCGCGCTCCGGAAATCGTCTTGGATTATATGCGTAAACTGCTTTTAACTGGCCGATAAGAGTAGCTGCTTCGCTAACGGTGATGTCTCTGGAAGATTTTCCATAGTGAGTACGGGCAGCCTGTTCTATGCCATAAGCACTGTTGCTGAATTCTACGGTATTCAGATACATTTCAATGATTTCGCGCTTTGTATAATTATTTTCGATCTGAATGGCCGTAATCATCTCTCGAAGTTTTCTGGTTATAGAAACTTCAAAACCGATATCTCTGTAAAGATTGCGAGCTAACTGCTGGGTGATCGTTGACCCGCCTTGAATTCTTCCTTGAATCCAATAATATGGAAGCCCTGCTATCCTTTGAAGATCAATTCCCCAATGATTAAAGAAACGATGATCTTCTGTAGCAATTAATGCATTTATGATATTTGGTGAGATCTCTTCAATAGTTACAAATGTTCTGTTTTCAACGTAGTACCGATCAAGGACAGCTCCGTCCCGGCTGCGAACCTCAGTAGCTACAGCTGTTTGTGGATTTTCCAATTCCTGAATTGATGGTAGAGCCTGTAATAGATAAACAAAATATCCTGCTCCAAGAAGGATCAGTAATAGGAGAGAAAGACCTCCATAGAGATAAATTTTTCTCTTTAATGATTTCTCATTCGAATTGTTTTTCTTTTTGGGATCCTTCTCTTTGCTTTTTCCCATTACACTTTTTCGATACTCCGGGTCTTCAAAATACCGGTCCATATCGATGTTGTGCTCGTTATCGCTCATCTTTAAATTTCTGTATGTAAATAGTTTAGATTGTCAAACCGTCTGTCTTCTGCATTCCATTTAACGAGTTCTATACGTTTATTGGTATACAATGCAACGGTTTTTTCCTTGAAAAAGGTACCCAGATTTATATATGTACCAAAAGAGAATGTTTCCACTCTTGGCAAATGATCGTGTCCACAAATTACGTAATCATAATCGGATTTTTTTAGAAATTGCTGCGACCAATCGTTTAATCTCCCAGGGTCCTGGTTCGGATTATTCCTGCTGTAGTTAGAAAATTGCCTCATTAAATCGATTCCGGACTCGGCTCCATATATTAATTGATACATTCGCGTAAACAGAGGGTGCCGAAGAATGCGATGATAAAAAGGTCTTTCGAGGCCAAACTTTTTATCACGCAAACCATCACCGTGATGTAAAAATACTTTCAGGGAATTAATATTGAGAGATTTGTAATCTGTAAGAACATCAAAGCCTAGCTTTTCGAAATAACCCTGTGTCCAATTATCGTGATTACCGGTAATGTAGGTAGCCGGCCTGAATGAATGATTGTAATCATAGAGTTGATGAAGCAAGCGTCGGCCAATTTTTGGAACCTCATTGCCAAACTCCATCCAGTAATCAAACAGATCACCAAGTATGTGCAGCTGAATTTTCTCCTCGATGGAGAATCGTACCAAATCGATCAGTTCATTTTCAAGCCTGTCATTATTTTGATCGGTAAATGCACCGAGGTGTACATCAGACAGAAAAAGGTGTTTCATTATAAACTACTTTTTTCTGTTGATGATAAAACGAATTAAGTCTTCAAAATCCTTTAATCCAGTTTTAATGGGGAGATTGTTCAGTGAAGTAAGAGCCATGGAAGCATAATTCTCCATGGTTTCTTCAGCTGCTTTTAATCCGTCGTATTCATGAACAAAGTTTACAATTTCGTTGACGTTGGCTGATTTTTTCTTACGTTTTTTCATCAGACGCCTGATCTTCCACTGTTCCGTTACGGGTGCTTTCTCAAGAGCCTTAATTAGTGGTAGAGTTACCTTTCTTTCCTGAATATCGTTGCGGGTTGGTTTACCTACGTCATCAATCCCATAATCAAACAGGTCATCTTTAATTTGAAAAGCAATTCCAATGTTCATCCCGATCTCTCTCATACTGCTGATAACCTCTTTATCGTCTGTAACGGCGATGGCCCCACATTCGCAACAGGCAGAAATCAAACTGGCAGTTTTTTCTGATATGATCTGGAAATAGCGCTCTTCCGTCATATTAAAGAGCTTCGATGTTTTAAGCTGCCTCAGTTCACCCTCACTCATTTTTCGAACGGCATCGGAAAGTACATGAAGTAATTCATACTCTTTATAATCAAGGGCTACTAAAAGTCCTTTTGATAGGAGGAAGTCACCAAGCAGCACACCGGCTTTATTTTTCCATAGCTTGTTTATGCTTAAGAAATCTCTTCGCAGATCAGACTCATCCACTACATCATCATGAATGAGTGTAGCAGTGTGAAGTAGTTCAATCATGGTTGCCGCCACAAAACTGCGCTTGTCAACGTTGCCAAACATTCTGGCAGTCATAAAAACAAGGGTAGGCCGAATTTCTTTTCCCTTTTGACGTAACAGGTACTGTATAATTTGATCTAAAACAAATACGTCACTTCTCAGCTCATCTTTAAAAAAAGTTCTGAATGTAGTAAGATTTTCCTGTATTGGAGAAGTAATCTCTTTTAGGGAAGGTTGTTTGTTTGCTTTATCTGATATCTGTTGTGTTGCCACTTCGGCCATCTATTATTTTATCTTTTATTTATTTGGCTGAAAAGTAAGAATAAACTGATTAAATATTTGCGCAAGGATGAAGGGCTGTTTAGTTTTACAACTTATTCAAATTTACTATGAATCTAAATTTTTGAATTTTGAAAAAAATAGGTGTTCTCACTAGTGGGGGAGACTCCCCAGGTATGAATGCGGCATTCAGAGCAATCGTTCGAACTGCGCATTCAATTGATTTACAAGTAGTTGCAATCAGACATGGATACAAGGGATTAATAACCGGTGATATTTTTGAAGTAAGCTCTAATGACGTTTCTAACATTATTCAGAGAGGTGGAACGGTATTAAAATCTGCAAGGTGCGATGAGTTTCGTACCCCGGAAGGAAGAAAAAAGGCGGCAAAAATATTGGCAAAGCATGATATAGAAGCTCTTATTACTATTGGCGGTGATGGTACTTTTCAGGGTGCAGCTCTGCTGGGTAATGAGCATGATATTAATGTAATAGGTGTGCCTGCCACTATTGATAACGATTTGGTTGGCTCAGACGAAACGATCGGTTACGATACTGCGCTAAATACAGCTATGGAAGCAATCGATAAAATACGTGATACTGCCGACGCACACGATCGACTTTTTCTCGTAGAAGTGATGGGACGTGATGCAGGTTTTATTGCTCTTGAAACGGGTATTGCGGGTGGAGCAGAACTCATTTTGCTTCCTGAATCTCTTACGGATATTGATGAAGTTAAATCATCATTAAATAAAGTTTTAAGCGAACAGCAAAGAAGCAGCCTGGTTGTAATTGCTGAGGGCGACGAAACAGGCGGTGCTCTCAAAATATCTGAAGAACTGAAACCCGATTTCAGTAAATACGAAATGAGAGTTTGTATTTTGGGTCACGTACAACGCGGTGGTAACCCAACTGCGAGAGACAGGGTCTTAGCAAGCCGACTAGGATCGGCAGCTGTTACTGTCATAAAAGAGGGGCATAGTCAGGTTATGGTTGGTGTAGTAAATAACAGAATAAAACTGACCCCGCTCAAGATGACTTTCGGCAAGAAAAAAGACATCAATTTTGATCTGCTTGAATTAGCAAAAATGTTGAGGTAGTAATGATTAACGTTGATTTAAATGAAGCACTGGGGTTTATAGAGGATAGTGAATTTGAAGAAGCTATCGATCTTGCAAATAATGCATTTACAAAAGTTGTAGACGGAACAGGTCCCGGTAACGACTGGCTTGGCTGGCGTCGTATTCTGGCAGAGCCAAATGATGCTGAACTGGACAGGATAGCCCGGCATGCAGCAAAAATTCGTGAAGACGCAGATGTTTTTATTGTTTGCGGAATTGGAGGATCATTTACCGGAGCGAAAGCCATTATTGAAGCGCTCAACCTTCCCTTCAACTCAAGCGGACCTGAGATCCTGTTTGCAGGCCACCATATGAGTGGTCGGTACCTGGAACAGTTGATGAAGTATTTACAGACGCCAAAAAGTGATGGTGAGCCTAAAAGCGTTTATTTGAATGTGATATCAAAGTCAGGTTCAACGCTTGAAACGGCATTGGCATTTCGGACTATCAGAAAATGGATGCATGAGTTTTATGATGATGTAAAAGATAGAATTATTGCCACAACCGGTGAAACAGGTGGCGTTCTGAATAAGATTATTGATGAAGAGGGCTATTCAAAGTATATCATCCCGGAAGATATTGGCGGAAGATACTCCGTATTAACCCCGGTTGGCTTACTACCAATATCCGTTGGCGGTATTGATATACAGACACTTTATTATGGCGCTGTTTCTGAGTATGAGCATTTGGAAAACGATACTGAAACTGTACTTAATTACTCTGCATTTCGATACTTAATGCATAAAAAAGGAGTAGCATTGGATGTTATCGGATCTTTTGAGCCTGAGTTGATGGGCTTTGCATATTGGACTCAGCAGCTGCTTGGTGAAAGTGAAGGCAAGGAGGGCATGGGATTATTTCCCGCAGTTGCCGGATATTCGACAGATCTGCACAGTATTGGGCAAATGATTCAGCAGGGGCAACGTAATATGATGGAAACACTTTTTGTGGTGGACTCCCCAATTTCAAAATTCAGCGTACCAAAAGTGAATTCAGATACGGATCAGCTTGGATATTTGGATGGCAAGCTATTTCATGAAATAAACAAAAGCGCTCAACAGGGAACTGTACAAGCTCATCTGGAAGGAGGAGTGCCGGTTGTAAAGATCATAATCGAAAAGCTGAATGCTCAACAATTGGGGCAGCTGATCTATTTTTATGAGCTAATGACTGCTGTTTATGTCTATATGTTAAATGTAAATCCATTTAATCAACCCGGAGTAGAGAATTATAAACAGGCGATGTATCGTTTGTTAGGCAAAAAATAATCTGAGAATGGATAAAATAAATAGCAAAAATAAATACGTAGCTATTGCCGGTAATATTGGCGCAGGTAAATCTTCCCTTACCAAACTTTTAGGTAAAAACTTTAACTGGAAGCCATATTACGAATCCGTAGACGATAATCCTTATCTGTCAGATTTTTATGATGATATGAGGCGGTGGAGTTTTAACCTTCAGATCTACTTTTTATCGAGCAGGTTCCGCCATCAAAAAGAGATTCAGGAGTCCGATTTGAATTTGATTCAGGATCGAACCATTTATGAAGATGTTGAAATATTTGCCAAAAACTTGTTCGATATGGGATTGATGACCGACAGAGACTACAAGAATTATAAAGCTCTGTTTCACGAGATGGTTAACTACCTGAGGCCACCGGATCTGCTAATTTATCTTAGAGCAGAAGTGCCAACTCTTGTTCGGCAAATACAACAAAGGGGTAGAAACTACGAGAATACGATACGGATTGAATACCTGGAAAGGTTAAACGGTTTGTATGAAAACTGGATTGAGCGTTATGAACATCAAAAGCTGATTATCAATACAGATGATCTCGATTTTGTAAATAATAGCGAAGATCTTGGAAAAGTTATTACACTTGTAGAACAGCGGCTCTACGGATTGTTTAATTAAATTGCTTTCCAAAAGATATATTTTTATTTTTGTAAGCTATCGTGAATACGTCAAAACTAACATTTCGGCTCCAGGAAATACCTGATGGTGAAAGCAATAGAACTATTGCTCTTGGGAGTGCTGAACTTGATTTTAATGATGAAGTTTCACTGGTAAAAGCGACTGTTGATATTAATTTTTATAAGACAGATCATTTTATTCAGGTGAAGTTTAATGTAGATGCGGATCTTAACTTGATCTGTGACCGAACATTGAGACCGTTTGTTTACAACACGGAAGGTTCATACCATATTCTATTTGAACCAAACCCAGTTGAAGAAAGTGAAACAGATGAAGGTGCAATAAAACAAATACCGACGGATGATCTGGTTGTTAGTATAGACAAAGAGGTCAGAGATACTATTTTATTGAATCTTCCGATTCGTAAAATTCATCCTGACTTGTTAGATTCAGATGGAAAACCGAAAAAATTTGAAACTCAATCGTTTGGTCCTCAACCAGATGAAGAGGAACTGATTGATCCCAGGTGGGAAGAACTGAAAAAACTAAAGTAAATCAATAAACTGTAAAAATGGCGCATCCAAAAAGAAAGACATCCAAAACCCGCAGAAATAAAAGAAGGTCACACCACAGGGTAGCTGAAATTCCACTGGCTGAATGCTCAAACTGCGGAGCTATGCATCGGTACCATCATGTTTGTATGGAGTGCGGTTACTACCGTGGCCGACAGGTACTGAATGTTTCTAAATAATTAAATAAGCGAAAAATGCTGATAGCTGTTGATGCTGCAGGCGGAGATCATTATCCAAAAAATCCTGTACTTGGTGCTGTTGATGCCCTTAAAATTGACGATTCAATTCAGATATTACTCTTAGGGCCGGAAGATTTAGTACAAAAGGAACTACTTGGACTTGAGTACGATAAAAGTCGACTTCATATACAACATGCTCCCGAAGTAATTGGGATGGACGAATCACCATCATCAGCTGTTAAAAGCAAGAAAGCCTCTTCCATTACGCTTGGGATTTCTGCGCACAAACAGGGCAAATGTGATGCATTTGTGAGCGCCGGTAATACAGGCGCACTATTGGCAGCATCTACCTTTATTCTGGGAAAACTTGAAGGTGTGATGAGGCCAACTATATCTGCGACTTATCCAACCCTCAAGGGCATCAGCCTACTTATAGATGCAGGTGCAAATCTGGAACTTAAACCGGAAATGTACCTTCAATTTGCAAAAATGGGATCCATTTTTGCAAAAGAAATTCTAAATAAATCCAATCCCACCATTGGTCTTCTTAATATTGGAGAAGAACCTGAAAAAGGTACAGATTGCCATAAAGAAGTTTACAAGGTTTTAAGTGATCTGGATGGATTTAAAGGTAATATTGAAGGAAAAGATATCTTATACGGAGCCACAGATATTTACCTCACCGATGGATTTACAGGTAATGTAATTCTCAAGTTCGGTGAGTCTATACCCGGTGTATTAAAAATGCTTCTATCAAAAACGATGGAAGAGGAACAGGTAGCTCCTGAAGTTCAGAAACAGCTATACACAATACTCACAAAAGGACTCAACACTTTCAACTATGAACATGTAGGAGGAGTACCCTTTTTGGGCGTTAATGGAACAAGTTTGGTTGGCCACGGTGGGAGTTCACCAATGGCAATCAAAAATATGATTTTAAACGCTGCTCAATGCGTTAGTCATAAGCTGAATGATAAAATTGTAGCTTCTCTAAACTAATCTTACAAGTAATTTAATGGCTTTAAAGCGATCAAAAATCACAGGGGTGGGTAAATATCTTCCCGACTATGTGATGACAAACGAAGAACTGGAAAAGCACGTAGATACCAATGATGAGTGGATCAGATCAAGAACGGGAATTGCTGAACGCAGAATACTAAAAGATCCCGATAAAGCTACATCGTTCATGGCTACAAATGCTGCAGAAGATGCTCTAAAAGATGCGGATATTGATGCAGAAGAGATCGATTTAATAATAGTGGCTACTGTTACACCCGATTATCTGTTTCCGGCAACAGCAGCTTTGGTTCAGAAGAGAATTGGAGCGAAAAAAGCTTTCGGGTTTGATCTTTCAGCAGCTTGTTCTGGTTTTTTGTTTGCACTCTCAACAGCCGGTTCAATGATTGAATCTGGCCGTATCAAAAAAGCGTTGGTCATTGGAGCTGATAAAATGAGTTCTATTATGGATTTTACAGATAGAACCACATGCATTCTTTTTGGTGATGGTGCGGGAGCGGTTGTTCTAGAAGAGACCGACGAGGATGAAGGTATCGTTGATTTTGTGCAATACACAGATGGTGATGAAAATTGCACGCTTTATCAACCGGCAGGTGGGAGTTTAAACCCTGCAACTGAAGAGACTGTTAAAAATAAAATGCACTATATCAGGCAGGATGGCCGGACTGTATTTAAAAAAGCAACGGAAGGAATGGCAGATGTATCGCTGGAAATAATGAAGAAAAATAATCTATCGCCCGATGACGTAGCCTGGCTGGTGCCGCATCAAGCAAATTTACGTATCATTAATGCTACAGCCAGAAGAATGGGACTCAGCGAAGACAAAGTTATGATTAACATTAATAAGTATGGTAATACCACCGCGGCAACCATACCGCTCTGTTTATACGACTGGAAAGATAAATTAAATAAAGGTGACAAGATCATACTTTCGGCTTTTGGCGGTGGATTGACATGGGGTGCTATCTATTTAAAATGGAGTAAATAATGAAAGCGATACTTTTTCCGGGACAAGGTTCACAAAAAGTCGGGATGGCTAAGGATCATTATGATTCAGATGCTGAGTTTAAAAAGAGAATAGACCAGGCTAACGAAATTGTGGGGTATGAACTTTCAAAGATTATGTTTGAAGGGCCTCAGGATAAACTGACCCAAACGAAGTTTACTCAACCGGCAATTTTTACACATTCAGTTGCGCTGTTCGAAAAAATAAACGTGAAGCCTGATATGTTAGCGGGGCATAGTCTGGGAGAGTTTAGTGCCTTGGTGGCAGCAGGTGCTTTATCATTCGAGACTGCTCTGGACCTTGTGAGTTTAAGGGGAAAATTGATGCAGGAGGCAGGGCATCAACAGCCCGGAACAATGGCAGCCATCATTGGGATGGATGACGATACTGTAGATCGTATTTGTGAGGAAGCTACAAACAAAGCAGGAAAGCCCGTTGTTGCAGCTAACTACAATTCACCGGGTCAATTGGTTATTTCCGGCGATGTAGAAGCCGTAAAAGAAGCGCTTGAAATGGCTAAAGAGCAAGGTTGTCGACTGGCAAAACTTTTACCGGTAAGTGGAGCATTTCATTCCCCACTTATGGAACCGGCTTACAAATCTTTTAAGAGAAGGGTAGTTGAAATTGATTTTTCTACAGCTAAAATTCCGGTTTACAGCAACGTTACAGGAGAGGGTACAACAGATCCGGATATCATTAAAGAGAACGTAATATTTCAGTTAACACACCCGGTTAAATGGACGGATACACTGAAAAATATGCAGTCTGCCGGTGCAACTGATTTTATTGAGATAGGACCCGGAAAAGTGTTGCAAGGACTTGTGAAGCGAACTTTGAAAAATGTAAACATTGAAGGCTACGAATAATGGATTTAAAAGATAAAAATTGTATTGTAACCGGCGGCAGCCGTGGAATTGGTAAAGCTATAGCCCTGACGCTATCAAAATTGGGTGCGAACGTTGCTCTAACTTATTCCAGGTCTGCAGATGCAGCCAATGAAGTTGTAAAAGAAATTGAGAAATCAGGTTCAAAAGGTTTAGCTCTACAAGCGGACGCAGCTAGTTTTGAAAAAGCTGAATATGTAGTTACAAAAGTTATCAAAGAGTGGGGTTCTCTGGATGTTTTAGTTAATAACGCAGGTATCACAAAAGATAATCTCATTTTACGCATGAACGAGGAGCAGTGGGATGCAGTTATTGATACCAACTTAAAAAGTGTATTTAATTACTGTAAGGCGGCTGCTAAACCTATGATGAGAGCACGAGGAGGATCTGTGATAAATATTGGATCTGTTGTCGGAATTTCCGGTAACGCAGGCCAAAGTAATTATTCTGCATCAAAAGCCGGTTTAATCGGGTTTACCAAGTCATACGCTAAAGAATTGGCCAGTCGTAACATCAGAGCTAATGTAGTTGCGCCGGGATATATTATGACCGAAATGACAGAAAGCCTTGACGAAAAAGTTTTAGAATCCATTAAACAAGAAACACCGTTAGGGCGCGCAGGTAATCCTGATGAAGTTTCTAACGTTGTTGCTTTTTTAGCCTCAGACCTAAGTTCATATATCACCGGAGAAGTTCTACGCGTGGATGGCGGTATGGCAATGTAATTTTTTATAAATTAGCAGAGTCTTTTATGACTCATGTTTTTTTACACTGATATGTTGTATTTTCTGCATGTCAAAAAAAACTTAACACACACTTATAAACCAATAATTCAAATCGATAGGACTCATATGTCACAAGATGTTGAAGCAAAAGTAAAATCCATTATAGTTGATAAACTTGGTGTTGATGAATCAGAAGTTGTAGCAGATGCTAACTTCACTAACGACCTTGGTGCTGATTCACTGGATACCGTTGAACTGATCATGGAATTCGAAAAAGAATTTGATCTAAGTATACCTGATGAAGATGCTGAAAACATCGCCACCGTTGGGGATGCCGTTAAGTATATTCAAGAAAAGTCTTAGTTTTACTAAACTTTATAAACTAACTAACCGCCAATGACTGAACGCAGAGTCGTTATCTCGGGCATAGGCGCGTTTACACCACTGGGTAAGACCGCTCCGGATTTCTGGAACGGTCTTGTTTCAGGTAAAAGTGGTGTACGCCCAATTTCCCACTTCGACACATCCAATTATCCAACCAAGTTTGCCGGTCAGATTGAAGACTACGATTCTAACAATCACTTCGATCGAAAGGAAGCCAGAAGGTTAGATCCGGTTACGCAATATGGGATGATTGCTGCTGATGAAACCATCAAAGACAGTAAAATAGATCTTGAAAAAATTGATAAAGATCGTGTCGCTGTTTTAATCGGTACCGGCATTGGTGGAATGAAAACCTTTTACGATCAATCACTGTCTCACGATAAATACGGTCCTAGAGGTGTATCACCATTTTTTATTCCAATGCTGATCCCGGATATGCCTGCCGGACAAATTTCCATAAAATATGGATTTAGAGGTGCAAACTTCTGTGCTGTTTCGGCGTGTGCAACAGGATCTCATAATATTGGCCTTGCGTATGACCAGATTAAGTATGGTAACGCAGACATGGCCCTCTGCGGAGGTACTGAAGCTCCGGTATGGGAAATTGGAATAGCCGGGTTTTCATCCATGAAGGCGCTTTCTACCCGTAATGATGATCCTGAAAAAGCATCAAGACCCTTTGATAAAAACAGAGACGGTTTTGTTTTGTCAGAAGGCGCATCAATGATGTTTCTCGAATCTTTGGATTCAGCACTTGAAAGAGGTGCCAGAATATATGGAGAAATTGTCGGATACGGGTTTTCAGCAGATGCTTATCATATAACTGCTCCCGATCCTGATGGAAATGGAGTTCATCTTGCATTAACAAATGCTCTAAAGATGGCTGGAATTAAACCGGAAGACGTAGATCACATCAATATGCACGGCACTTCCACACCGCTTGGCGACATTGCGGAAACCAACTCAATTAAGCGAGTTTTTGGAGATCACGCATATAAAATTAATTTAAATTCCACGAAATCCATGACGGGGCACATGCTGGGTGCTGCAGGTGCTGCAGAATCTTTAGCAACATTGCTGTCTATTTATCATGGTACTGTTCCTCCAACAATTAATTTGGAAACTCCCGACCCCGAATGTGATCTGAATTACACCGCTAACGAAGCTGAAGTCAGAGACTTAAATTATGCAATGAACAATGCATTTGGTTTTGGCGGTCACAATACCACACTGGTATTCAAGAAATTTGAAGAGTAAAGTCTATGATAGATCGGCTCAAGGAATGGTTTAGAAGAGGTTCTGCTTCGAATCAACCTGAGCCATTAGCTCGATTTAAAACTCTTGAAAATTCTCTTGGCTTTTCAATACCACCTAAAGATAGACCGGTTTTCACACAAGCCTTTCGTCATCGATCTATCGTTGATAGTGAACTTTATGAGTCGCACGAAACTTACGAGCGCCTTGAATTTTTAGGCGACGCTGTTCTTGATCTCATTGTCACCGAAATTCTTTTTGAAAAATATCCTACTCAAAACGAAGGATTCCTCACTAAACTGCGCTCAAAAATTGTTAAAGGAGATACTCTAGCGGCAATTGCCGAGAACCTGGAGTTTCATAAAGTATTGGAAGTGGGAGAACGATCGTCCGGACAGGGCATAGAGTTTTCAAAAAGTATATTGGCCGATGTGTACGAATCGGTAGTTGCGGCTATTTACATCTCTAAAGGCTACTCTTTTACATTTAGCTTTGTACTAAGTAATGTAAATCGATTCCTGGACTTTAAGACTTTGGAAAACAAGATAGACAACTATAAAAGTGTTTTAATGGAACATTTTCAGTCTGAAAGTTCATTTTTACCTGTCTATAAAGTAATATCTGAAGAAGGGCCGGGACATGATAAAACTTTTGAGGTAGCGGTCTATTTCGAAGGAGAAGAACTCGGTTGCGGAATCGGGAAAAGCAAAAAGAAAGCAGAACAGGCTGCTGCTAAAAAAGCCATAGAGAAATTAGAAGTTAAAAAATAAATTTTTTATCAGTTAGCTTCTGCAGATTGATTGATTTATCTTTGAAAACCTTTCAATCAGAAGCCTCTGATATTTTATTAAAGAAATGATTGCACAACTGCTAAAACCCGAATTTGATGAGCTGATCCGTAAAAAAGAGTGGATCACGATCAAGGAATCACTGGAAGATGTCCCGGCTGTTGATATTGCTGAACTCCTGGAGGACCTTGAACCGGAGGTTGCAGTTGTCATATTTCGTCTGCTAAAAAAAAGTAAAGCCGCAGACGTCTTTACATACCTGAGCTCAGGCAAAGGTGTTGAGCTGTTAGAAGTGTTTAGTCGTCAGCAACTCAGTGATGTAATGAACAATCTTGAGCCCGACGAAAGAGTTGCTCTAATGGAGGAGCTCCCGGGTGGCTTAACACAAAGAGTGCTGAACTCTATGGATTCTGAGAATATTGCCCAGGTACGTCGGCTTTTGGGATATCCTCAGGAAAGTGTTGGCCGTTTGATGACCACCAATTATGTGAAAATTAAAGGAGATTGGTCGATAGACCGCAGCCTGAGTCATATTCGAAAATATGGCCGTAATGCTGAAACGGTTAACGTAATTTATGTAGTAAATGAAGAGGAAAAACTGATAGATGATCTTCGATTAAATCAGCTCATTATTGCTGATCCCGATTTGAAAATTGAAGATATCATGGACAAATCTTTTGAAGCACTCAGCGCATTTGATGACCAGGAAGAGGCAGTTAAAATGTTAAGTAAGTACGATCGTGTGGCTCTTCCCGTGGTGGATTCTGATGGCATTTTAGTTGGAATCGTTACCGTTGATGATGTGCTTGATGTTGCTGAAGAGGAAACTACAGAAGATATGCAGTTGATGGCCGGTATGAGTGCTTTGGATAACAACTATTCTCAGACACTCATTTCTGAAATGGTCCTTAAGCGTGTTGGCTGGCTAGTTCTACTTTTTTTGGGACAAATGTTTACCGTAACAGCTATGGCCGGTTTTGAAGATACACTGGCTAAAGCAGCTGTACTGGCACTGTTTATACCTATGATCATTTCAAGTGGTGGAAACTCAGGTTCTCAGGCTGCCACCTTGATTATTCGAGCTATTTCAACTGACGATTTAAAATTATCAGATTGGTTAATGGTTCTCAAAAGAGAACTGATGTCCGGGTTACTCTTAGGTACTGTTCTTGGAATAATGGGTACGGTAGTTATTTCTACCTGGATGGTTTTCAGAGGTGAACCTTTTACGATAACTGTTTTTCTGCAATCTTTAACCGTTGGAATGAGTTTGATTGGTGTTGTTCTATTTGGAAATTTAAGCGGATCCATGTTGCCATTTATTATGTCGAAAGTCGGTTTAGACCCAGCTGTTACTTCAGCACCATTTGTAGCTACCTTGGTTGATGTTACCGGAATATTCATCTACTTCAGCATTGCTGTCGCACTGTTAACAGGAGTTGTACTTTAATCAGAAAAAAATTATGCAAGCCTACTTAGATCTTGTAAGTCGTGTATTAGAGCACGGTGTTCGAAAAAAAAACAGAACCGGAACCGATACTCTCTCAAACTTTGCTGAGTTCTACAAAGTGGATCTTGCAGAGGGGTTCCCTCTCCTTACAACTAAAAAAGTTTATTTTAAATCTGTTATTCATGAACTGTTATGGTACCTGAGAGGAGATGATCATATCAAATGGCTGCGGGATGAAAAAGATGTTCATATCTGGGATGCGTGGGCTGATGATGATGGATATGTTGGGCCAATCTATCCGGTTTTATGGAGACGATTTCCTTCACTTAAATCAAAGGATGGAAGTTCATACCCAAAACAGGGAGAAAGCAGAGACAAAGAATGGTCGTACGATGAGTTTGATCAGGTTCAGCGCGCTATCGACATGCTGAAATCAAATCCTAATAGCAGACGAATTGTGATTTCTACGTGGCATCCCGGTTTATTAGATGAGATGAGGCTTCCACCATGCCATATCATGTATATATTTAATGTGAGTGATGGGAAGTTGAACTGTCATTTAACTCAACGATCAGGCGACATAGCTTTGGGGATTCCTTTTAATTTGGCTTGCTACTCCGCTTTAACACTTGCAATAGCACAGGAAGTTGGGTTGAAACCAGGGATATTTGCACATACAATTGTTGATGCACATATTTATGAAAATCATATCGAAGGATTGGAAGAGCAGCTCAAAAGAGAACCCAAAAAGCTCCCAAACCTGAAAATTGCAAACAAACCTATTGACCAGCTCGAGTTTGAAGATTTCAAACTCGAAGGATACGATCCGGACCCACCAATTAAATTCCCGGTGGCTTTATGAAGTTGATATTGATTGCAGCTCATGACCCTAATTTAGTGATCGGTAGAAATGGTGAACTTCCTTGGCACTACAGTGAGGATCTAAAATTTTTCAAGAGACAAACGTTAGGTCACCCCATCGTTATGGGCAGAGTTGTATTTGAAGAGCTAAATGAAAAACCACTGCCCGGTCGTGAAAATATCGTTTTAAGCAGGTCGAAGTCTTATAACCATGTAAAAAGTTTTACATCCATCGGTAATGCCCTGGAGAATCTTATGGACAAAGAGAAAGTGTTTATAATAGGAGGGGGAGAGATCTACCGGCAGACTATAGACAGAGCTGATGAACTCATTATAACGGAAATAAAAAAGGAGTTTGAGGGAGACACTTTTTTTCCAGATTACAAAGATCAGGTTGGTTCAACCTGGAAAGAGTACTGGAGAGAGGAGCATGATGAGTTCGATTTTATTAAACTTAAAAAAGTTTAACTAAAAATATGCCTTTCAGAAGCAGTTTCCCTATAGTTAAAAAAAACTAACTGCACTAAGAGATATATATACATTAGTTTCTATTATTATATAATGGAAGCAATTACCGAAACATATCAATTATATCTATTGAATGAGATTTGGCTCTACAGTTTGACTAATCAGATCTATTTAATAACTCTATTAATGGTGTTTTCACTAGTGGCATATCTGTTTATTAAAAACAGGAAAAGGGATTCTTTTACTCTAACCACAAACGAACAGTATCATTTCCTTCAGGCTGTTACTAAATATTCCGATACGGCTGATTTCATATTAGATCAAAAGAATACTCTCAAGTTTGCTAATAATCACTTTTTGGAACTGTTCAACCTTGATGAGGGATCCGTTGACAATCAAACATTTTCTAAGATCAAGATTCCTGAAAATTTGAAATCGTTTGTTCTTAATTCAAACTCCATAACTCAAAAAAAGTCTACCGAACTTACCTTTAATAATCACAGAGTGACATGTCTTCGAGCTCCGGTAACAACTCACGATGGTCAACTGTTAGGAAGCCTCTTTAAAATTTCAGACCACGTACTAACCGGAAAAGGAAAGAAAGAAAAGAGAAACTGGTTACATGAGATTAATACTCCCTTGAATGCGATTGTCGGATACTCTGAGATTTTGAAAAGTCAGGGAGATATCAACGAAGAGAACAGGGAATATTTAGAAACTATAAATACCCAATCTCTTGAGTTAAAGACCAAAATTCAAAATTTACTATCGGATCATGATTCGGACAATGTTATTACCAAACGGGAAAAGATAGAGATAAAGCATGTGATGATTGTTGATGATGTGCCGATCAATCGAACGGTTTTAAAGATCATGCTTAAGAGAATGGGTTATGATGTAAGCGAAGCCGTTAACGGTCAGGAAGCTTTGAAGAAATTTGAAAATGAGTCGGTGGATCTGATTTTGATGGACATAAGTATGCCCGTTATGGATGGGTTAGAGGCTGCCAAATATTTAAGGAAGAAAGGGCATTCATTGGAAAACCTTCCGATTGTTGCTGTTACTGCCAGCTCATTTTACAATAATAAAGAGACCCTCCATAGCAAAGGATTTAACGCACTTCTAAGAAAACCTTTCAAAGAGAAAGATCTTACGGATATCCTGAATACAGTTAGTGAAAATCTAAATTAATCTCCTTAGGGTGAACTACATAGGGTTTAACAACCGGTTGAGTTAAAGCAATGATATGTTTTGTATCGGCTGCTTTAGAAAACTCAATGGCTTTTTGATCATCATCTAAGATCCAAATGCTCTCATTCTCATATTTGTAGGCTTCTGAATAACTTTTGTCAAAGTCTATATAAAATCCTGCGGAAAAATCGTCGTGGGGGAGCCCGGCCTTTTTTAAATACCTCTTTGTCTCTGTTAAAATAACTTCTTTTAAGTTTTTAACTCCTTTTTTGTGAATAAAAGTTGTTCTGAAGAGTGAACGATTAAGGAACCTGGAGGTGAGGTCTGAAAGGATAGGGTCCCTGCTTTTTACCCAGGCTTTGAGACAAATCATAACATCATGGTCATCCAGAGAGAGATAATGTTCCATCACTTCGTTGGTTATTACTTTTTTAGCCGTAGGCTTCTTCTCCAGAAAATATTGAAGTGAAGTAGAGGGGATCTCTAATTGTTCTCCTTCTTCAATCAGAAAACTAACCCGCCGAAAGATCTTTTTAAGCAGAGAGTCAGCACTGAGTACAGTTTTATGCAAGTAAACTTGCATATACATCAATCTGCGGGATAAAATGTAATTTTCAATAGCGTAAATGCCTTTCTTTTCGATAACAACATTTCCATTAAGCACCCTCATGGTTTTCAAAATCCGATTAATGCCTACTGAACCTTCTGATACACCGGTGAAAAAGCTATCTCGTTTTAAGTAATCAAGACGATCAATATCGAGTTGAGATGAGATCAGCTGATGCAGGAATTTTTTTGGATATTGATCCGTAAAAATTTCAATAGCCGTAGTTAAAGCTCCGTCAAACTCCCGGTTGAGTTTATCCATGATCTTCAGACTCATCATTTCATGATTAAAATCTCTGATAAGGGAATGTTCCAGAGTATGGGAGAGAGGGCCGTGCCCTATATCATGCAAGAGAATTGCAATGAGTGTTCCATTTATTTCAGGATCACTGATGGTGGTATCTTTCTCCTGCAAATTCTTTAAAACACGCTGCCCAAGCTCAAGTGCACCAATAGCATGAGAAAAACGTGAATGCTCAGCTGCCGGGAAAACTAAATACCCAAGTCCAAGCTGGCGAATTCTGCGAAGACGTTGAACGTAAGGATGATCGATCAGATTTAAAATGATGCCTTTTGGAACAGAAATGAATCCATGAATAGGGTCACTGAAAATTTTGTACTGTTTGCTTTTGTCCATCAGTTTGCCCCTTTAAATAAGTAATTGTCTGGGTTTGTTAATTCAGGCAGCCGGGCCGGCTTGTTTTCATTCAGATCAAACCAAACACCGGTTGTTTTGGCTACTGCTTTCAATTCCTTGCTGTGTCTGGAATAAATCGCCTGAAAACCTTGAATACTGCTATTTCCGAATTCCTCAACCGCCGAGCCAATCAGTATGGTATCCTTGAATAGAATCGGTTTAATGTAATCAAGCTCAAGATGAACCAATACAAAACTGAACCCTGACTGAACTGAAGATTTAAATTCCGGAATATCTTCGATGAATTGTACTCTCGCTTCCTCAAAATAGGTATTGAAAACCGCGTTATTTACGTGATTCAAGGCATCAAGATCTCTGAAACGAACTCGTAATTCGGTCCAGTGAAAAAAACTTTCCGGATTATATTCTGGTTTAATCATGAAGAAGTATATAAAATATTAAAAGGTTTAAGTTAAACAGAAATTCAATGAAACATGAATTGAAATCTCACCGTGAATAAAAGGCGATATCGTTCAAACCGTTGCTTATATTCAAGCAAAAAGAAATCGTAAATAATAAATGATGATGTTAGATAAAGAGTCGCAAACGTTTTTAGAAGAATTACTTATTACTCCCAGCCCTACCGGATATGAATCAATGGGCCAAAAAGTGTGGCGTGAATATGTAAAGAAATACTCTGATAAGGTGGAAAGCGATGCATATGGATCTGTAGTGGCCAAAATTGAGACAAATATGGACGTAGCCACTATTATGCTGGAAGCTCATGCAGATGAAATCGGAATGGTTGTTCAGCATATCTCAGATGATGGATTTGTTACGCTTAACAAACTGGGTGGAAGTGACTCAACCATTGCCAGGGCTAAACGTGTTTATATTCATAGTAAGAATGGAAGAGTTTTGGGGGTAACAGGAAATAAGGCAATCCATTTACAGGATTCAAAAAATGGAGGAGGTAAACAACCCGCATGGAAAGATATCTATGTTGATATCGGAGCCAGCAGTAAAGAGGAGGCTCAGGAGCTTGTGCAAGTAGGAAATCCGGTAACCTACACCGATGAAGTGGAGTATTTAAATGATGAAATTATAGCTGCCCGTGCACTTGATAACCGAATTGGTGGTTTTGTAATTGCACAGGTGTTGAGACGCTTGAGAAAGAGAAAAAAAGAGTTAAAAGTAAATGTAATGGCACTTAACTCTGTACAGGAAGAGGTAGGTGGATTTGGAGCGAGAATGATGAGCTACCGTCACATGCCCGACGCTGCTTTAGTGACAGATGTTACGCACGCCACAGATACTCCGGGAATCAATAATAAAGAACACGGTACTATAAAACTAGGTGAAGGTCCATCGGTTCAGCACGGTGGGGCAACCCACCCTTCCGTTGTTTCACTTGTTGAGAAAGCAGCTGAACAGGCAGAAATATCCATTCAACATGAAGCAACCAGCGTACGGACGGGGACAGATACGGACAGTATATTCTATCAACGTACAGGTATTCCGAGTGCACTAATATCTTTGCCTATTCGATACATGCATTCGCCGGTGGAAACGGCGTCTTTGAAAGATGCTGAGGCTCTGATTTCTCTCATGACAGAATCAATTCTTGCTATGGAGCCCGATCAGACATTTTCAGTTTTTGAATAACTGAGTTTTCAGGATTCGTATCCGTCCGGATTTTTTTGCTGCCAGTTCCAGGCATCACGACACATCATTTCGAGATTGCGCTCTGCTTTCCAGCCGAGTTCTTTCTCAGCTTTTGATGGGTCTGCATAGCAAATAGCTGCATCACCGGATCGTCGGGGAGCAATTTCGTAGGGAATCTCAATTGAGTTCGCTTTTTCAAAAGCTTTTACAACATCCAGAACACTTGATCCTTCACCGGTGCCCAGATTGTACGTAACCACGCCGGGGTCCTTGTCTAATTTTTCAAGTGCTTTAAGGTGACCAATGGCGAGATCAACAACGTGAATGTAATCTCTTACACCTGTGCCGTCGTGGGTGGGATAATCATCTCCAAAAACCCGAAGTTTATCCAATTTACCGACAGCAACCTGAGTTACAAACGGCATCAGATTATTGGGAACTCCATTTGGGTCTTCACCAATTAGTCCGCTCTCGTGAGCTCCAACCGGATTGAAATATCTGAGAAGGGCGATATTCCATTCGTTATCGGATTGATAGAGATCCTTTAAAATATACTCTATTGTCAATTTTGTTCGGCCGTATGGATTAACTGATGTAACAGGGCTGTCTTCCGGGATAGGAGATTCTTCCGGGTCTCCATATACGGTTGCAGAAGAGCTAAAAACGATATCCTTTACGCCAAATTCCTGCATTACCTCACAAAGAGTAACCGTACCGGAAATGTTGTTCTTGAAATAGAGGAGTGGGTTTTCTACGGATTCTCCAACGGCTTTCAATCCTGCAAAGTGTATTACTGAATCGAATTCGTAGTTACTAAATAACTTACGAAGTCCCTCTTTATCGAGTAGATCAAGTTTATGGAAATCTGCTGTTTTACCCGTCAGTTTTTCAACTCGATTTAACGATTCTGTTTTACTGTTGGAGAGATTGTCCATGACAACTACGTCATAGTTGGCGTTTAACAGTTCCAATACGGTATGACTTCCAATAAATCCGGTACCTCCGGTAACGAGAACAGTCTTCATAAATAGTCTATAATTTCTCTTTAATTAAATGAGTTCGTTAAATTCAGCAATCACTTTTTCGCAATACGTATCCATCTTTTGGGTAAGATTGGTCAGCTCTTCTGTGGATCTGTTTTCTTCAAGATATGTTTTGGATGATTCATACATTTCCAGCAATTGATCGAGATTGAGCATCATGGCTATCGGTTTAATTTTATGCCCGGCTCGCCTCAGTTCGTCCATTTCCCTGGCCAGTACAGACTCTTTAAAATGCTTCTTGAATTCGCCAAAGGACTGAATCGAGGCATTGGAGAACTCATTTATATAGCCATCGTCGTCATAGAGCATGTCCCGAACTAATTGTACATCAACCAGATTTTCTTGATTTGCCATAAGTCAGTTTACGGGCTTATTAATATTGTGAGGAGTTGGGCGTCCTTCTTCATCAAGATGGACAAATACGATTTTTTCAATTCGAATTATGGTTGCTTTGGTAAATTTATGTCGAACTTCACATTTTACAGTAATGGAAGATTTGCCAAAATTTACGGTTTCCATTCCAATTTCTATAATATCACCCAGTTCGGCAGAACTAACAAAGTCTATCTCCGACATAAATTTTGTGGCTATATTGCTTTTACCAAGTTGACATATAACATAAATGGCTGCTTCTTCGTCTATCCAGGCTAAAACACTTCCCCCAAACAGAGTACCGTGTGCATTAAGATCTTGTGGTTTAATCAACTTTCGGCTGAAAAAACGCATTCCTTCATGAATATCGGGCATTAGTAAAGCTTTGATGGTTTATTGATTTAGTAGATTCCTGTATAGAAGATTCGAGATCACAAATTCTATTATTCAGATTTTTCATATAAAACTTGAATACTATGTTGATAAAGGTAAGAATAAAAAACCTTTTTAATGATTCGTATTAACAGACTATCATTAAAATGGAATCAGATGCACTAGTGACTTGAACACGGCTATAAAAAATGAGTGAAACAGTTTTAAATATTAATCCCTCAAACTTAATATTTATGTAACAATTAGATAATCTGAAATGTAGATATTTGTGTAGTAACTCCAAGACGTACTATCGACAATCAAATAACGGCAAAGAGGGTGCTCTGAACGGGTGCCCTTTTTCTTTTATATTTATATTAAATAATATAAATTGTAACAAAATTTAGTTTTCTTACTCTTTCTATTAGAGAAAAATGCGAATGTTTCGATAAGACGTACCATGAGAAAAATTGCTTTCACAAATCAGAAAGGAGGGGTGGGGAAAACCACAACTACCATTAATACAGGCGCCGGGCTCAGTAATCTGGGTTATAAGGTACTATTAGTGGACATGGACCCTCAGGCTAATCTTACCTTTTCATTAAAACTTCATTCCAACCGGATTGACAAAAATATCTATCATGTTTTGAAAGATGGTGTTTCTGTTTCTGATGCGATTATGAAACATAACTCTTTCGATATACTTCCTTCTTCGATCGAGCTTTCAGGTGCTGAAATGGAGCTTGTAAATGTACCGGCCAGAGAAATGCTGCTTAAAGATGCATTGGATGAGGTTGATGATAAATATGACTTTGTTTTGCTGGATTGCCCGCCAAACCTGGGTATACTGACTCTTAACGCATTTACAGCTTCTGATGAACTTATCATTGTACTTCAGTCGGAATATTTGGCATTGCATGGTTTATCAAAACTAATGGATGTTATTCAAATCGTTCAAAAGCGATTAAATAAAAACTTAAAAGTTCAAGGTATTCTTTGTACTCTCTATGATAACCGTAAAAACCTGAATCGAGAGGTGGTTGGTCATATTAGGGATTATTTTGGATCAAAAGTATTTAATACCGTTATTAGAGATAATGTAGCATTAGCGGAAGCGCCGAGTCATCACAAAACAATATTTGAATATGACAGTGAAAGTAACGGTGCCAAGGATTATCAAATGCTTGCGAAAGAAATAAGAAACGGTCATTAGCAGATATGGATATCACCAAAAAAAGTTTAGGCCATTTCCCCTTTGGCTCTAGAGAAATTGACGAATCTGAGTACTCATTTATTCCTGACATGAATGGAGGTGAAAAACGTAAACCTCTTAGAAGCGTAAAAAGTAGTTATAGCGGTGAATTTAACCTTAATAAAGAGCTTCAGGATTTGGGTGATAATCGTAGAAATGAGGACGAGATATCTCAGCACCTTGTAGAAAGGGATGTTCCGGACCCTGTTGAAGAAGATCCGCCAAAGAAAAAAGTAGCCAGCTATTACCTCGAAGTCGATCTCATTGATCGATTGAAAATGTATGCCGAAAAAATTAACCGATCGTACTCAGCTGTAGTTACAGACGCCATCGAAGAATATATCGAAGGTTATTAAACCCCGTCTCTCTTATCTAACTAATATATTTTACTCTCTTTTTCAGACGGGTGACAGAACTTGTCACTGCTGATTCTTACATTGACGCTGATCGTCAATTAGTTAACTCAGAGAGCATATGATTTCATATTACAGCGGCAATCAGCTAACCGCACTTGCGGATCATTTATCCGATTCTTTGAAGAGTCAAAAGCCGGATGATCCATTCCAATCTCAAACCATTTTAGTCCCTAATCGGGATTCAGCAAAATGGCTTCAGCTATATCTTTCTGAGAAGTTTGGAATTGCGGCAAACTACCGGTTTATGATGCCTGCAGAGTGGCACTGGAATCAAATTCGAGAGTTCTATCCTGATTTACCAAAAGTGCTTCCTTCTGACCCTGAACCGATGAAGTGGACCCTGTTCAGTTTGCTTTCGGAGCCTGACGTTTTGAAAAAATTTGATCGTCTCTATAAATACATATCAGAACAGAGCGAAGAGATGAGGGAAACGGCGACACTGAATTTAAGCCGTCAGCTCGCTTCCGTGTATGATCAATATTTGATCTATCGTCCTGAGATGATTTTAAAATGGGATGCAGGTAAAATCGGCTCAGAAGATGAAAAGTGGCAGGCTGACCTTTGGAAGCTATTAACTGAACGATGGGACAAATCATTTAAAATGCCGGTCTGTCAGCATAAAGCTAAACTGTTTGAAATAGCTGAACAAGAGTTTAAACGCAAAGACAAAGTTTCAGAAAAAACTCTGTTTGTTTTTAATCCCGGTTTGATCCCTGCATCCATTGCTCTTTTTATGAAAGTCTACTCCGAAAAGTATCCGGTGTATTTATATCAAAACAAGGTGACTGAGAATATTTGCAAAGAGTACGACTGTTCAATTCTGAATTCACTGGCAGAAGAGTCGGTAAGTATCGATTCGATCTACAAATCCATTGCTGATAAAGAGATTACAGATTTTTCTGAGTTTGATTCTAGATCACTCCTAAATGAAGTTAAAAGCAGGATTTCCAAAAACAGACCTGATGAGAATTATGAATTTGATAACGACGAGTCAATCCAGTTTCGTTCTTGCCACAGTCGCTTGAGGGAAATCGAGTCGCTGCATCAATTTCTGCTTGAACGGTTTGAAACAGATACGACTCTAAAGCCGGATGATATATTGGTCGTTACACCGGACCTTGCTCCATATGAAAAAGTGATAGATGCCGTTTTTGGTGTGCAGGAAGAGGGGCTTCCTGAAATTCCTTACCGAACACCCTCGTCTGGTTTTCAAGAATCTGTGCAAGTAACCAATACTTTTCTGGAATTCTTGAATCTGCTTACGTCTCGTTTTCGATTTGATGATGTATTCTTCCTGTTTCAGTCAAAACCTGTACTGGAGCGTTTTAAAATTTCTGAATCGGAAGCTTCCAAGGTTAAAGAGTGGTTAGAGGATAACTACATCATTTGGGGAATTGATGAGGAACACCGGAAAGAATGGGGACAGCCGGAACAGAAAACACACACATGGAAACGTGCCTTGCAGAGAATCTGGGATGGTGACATTATAGGAAGCCACAGAGTTGGACATCTTGGCTTTGATCGTTATGAAGGCGTGAAGACAATTGCTGACAGAGAACACTGGGCGGTATTTAATAGATTTTTTAACTTTCTGAACGATAGTCGACAGATTATTAATCATCCAAAG
>NZ_JAWLDW010000123.1:0-7556 GCF_041686455.1 Rhodohalobacter sp. | reverse complement strand
CCCTTGTTGCAGAGGCGATGAGCTGCACCATCGAACACGCCTTCCGCCCGGAAACCTCCGGCGGTTTTGATGTGGTGATTGGGAATCCGCCTTATGTTCGGGCTGAACTGTTGGGGGACTTCATAGATTATTTTGAAGAGTATTATGAAGTTTATCACTCAGCGAGTGACCTCTTTGCTTATTTCTATGAAAAAGGATCGAAGCTTATTAAGCCATCAGGTTTGATGGGATACATTTCAAATACGTTTGATAAAACCACGGCTGGGAAAGTCTTGCGAAAGTACCTAACTAATAAAACCACATTTCAGCGGTATGTTGATTTTACGGAGGTTCAGGTTTTTGAAGGAGCGACAACCTATCCGGTAATAATTATTCTGAACAAAGAGTCTTCCAGTGAGAATGAATTTGGCTACATAAAAATACCCAAAGAGAGGAATTCTAAAGTCATTGAAATTGATGCTGAACCTGAAATAAAAGTTCTTCAAAGTACCTTGGATGAAAGTTCTTGGGCGTTTTTGAACAAAGAAAAAGCATTGATTCTAAATAAGATTGGAAAACTGCCTACGGTTAGAGAAAAATATGGGAAATGTTATTACGGTGTGAAAACAGCTTTGAATAAAGCATTTATTATTGAGAAGGATTGGTCTCTATCAGAGCATGTGAAATATCTATACGAGGGAAAGGAAATTAAAAAATGGTACACTCCAACTCCTGAACAAAAGCTCATTTTATTTGAAAGCGGCTGGACAAATGAAACTTATGGAGAGGATTTATCTGAAGATGAAGCGTTGGAAAAAGTAAAGAAGGATTATCCTGAAATAATGGAGCATTTACTTCCATTTGAAAAGAAAGCGAAGAAAAGATACGATCAGGGAGAATATTGGTGGGAGCTTAGAAACTGCGCTTATTATGATTTATTTGAAGAGCCAAAAATCATTTTCCCAAACCTTCAAAATGCGAATAAGTTTAGCATTGATAAACGAGGCGTTTATATCAATGCCCCCGCAGTATTTTTGCCGACATCGAGTAAAACCCTTCTTTGCATTCTGAATTCGACACTTGTTTGGGAATTTCTCTTATCTATTTGCGTGGTACGAAGTGGGGGTTATGTAGAAGTAAAACCGCAATATTTTGAACAGATTCCTATTCCTGAATTCAAAAATAAAGATGATTTTGAAAGCAAAGCTGATCAGATAATTCAACTAACTTCTGATTTGCAAGCAGTTCAGGAGAACCTTCAAAACCTTCTTCTCAGTAAATTCGATATCGAAAAACTCAGCCGGAAACTCCAAAGCTGGCACGAGCTCACCTTCAAGCAATTCCTGAAAGAGCTGAAAAAGAAAAAGGTGGAACTCACCCTCGACAAAGAAGCCGAATGGATGGAGTACTTCAACCGGCAAAAAGCCCGGGCCGAAGAGCTTAAATCCCAAATCGCCCAAACCGATTCCGAGATTGACGGGATGGTTTATGAGTTGTATGGGTTGGGGGCGGAGGAGGTGAGGGTTGTGGAGAGTGCAGGAAATTAGGAATTATGGATTGGGAATTTTGAATTTAACCTCGTCCCCAACGCCCCCGCTGGACCACCCAGCCCAAATGCGCAGTAAATGGATTTGGCCTCATGCCCAAACGCATAGTCCCCGTAAAACCCCACAAAAGATCTACACCTCCTTCGGTTTCGGGAAAAATTCAAACGCCCCAAGCCGGGGTCCAAAAACCGTGCCGGTACGTTAGCTCCGGAGAACGCCGCCGAAGCGGTAAGGAAAAGTTCATAATAGATTGCAAATTTGGGTGTTACCTGAGCAGAGAAATTCCATGTACTACCGTTGAAGAGTATTGCGCCCCAATTTTTGTGATTCAATAAATTTGTATAAATAAACGTAATACTATTGAGTGTTGTTTACCTTATAAACTCAGGTGTTTGTATATCTGAATCACTTCTATTAAATTCAGAATCATAAAAAAGTAACTGCTTATGAAGACAAATTTGGAAATAAAAACAAAGCCGGTAAAGATTGAACGAGTTTCTCCAAAAGAATACTTGTCTATTCCACGCTCCGATATTAAGTCAGCCCGTTTTGTACCTCCAAAAATTGGATCAAAGTCATTTGGATCTATGCGGGTGGAATACAAACATTTAAAATACAAACCTGTTGGCTAAATCTGAACCAAATAACCTGCCACAGGAGAGTGTTAAGCAGCTTCTCGATAATCAAACCAGAGAGCTCGAAATACGAGCACAAGAAACAAAGCTCAGAGAGAAGGAATTAGACCAGAATCATGAGATAGCGGTAAAATCACTGCAAGCGCAGGAAAAATGGGTCAACCGTTTACCAAATGAAAGAAGAAAAGACTGGACAACCTTAGCAATAATTGGAGGTATTTTCTCTTTAATGGTAGCCGCTTTAATTATCTATCTCTTTCATATCGGCGAAAGTGAAGCTGCAAAATATATCCTGGCAATTATTAGTTCCGCAATTGTTAGCGGCGGTGGCGGTTTTGGTTTTGGCTTTCATAAAGGAAAGAAGAGTAACAATTCTCAGGAAATCTCTGAATGACAGTGTACCGTTCTCGTTACAATAATGTATTTTTCTTGTTCTCCTTAACAACGCCACGCCGGAACATCCTGTCCGAGTGAGTGGCAAAGGGATTTAGCCTCATGGCCAAACGGAGAGTTCCCGTAAAACCCCGCAAAAGAACAACTCTATCTCCGGTTTCGGGAAAATATCCAATCGCACCCAAACCGGGGCACGATGAATATCCAATAGTGAATATCCAACACCCAATGTCCAAGTAAAATACTTCATCATTCCCCGAAAATCGGGGCGTGTAGGATATTGGATATTCTGCTCTAACCCTGGTCCACTTTCTCCACGTTAACTCACTATAAATCAAAATGTGTATATTATTGTATGCCATCAGCAAGAGCTAATATAATCCCTGCATTGCTCACGTTTTCAGGCCACTCCTGTACACGGAGTCGCAAATTTGAAGCATAAGTGGTTCTCCAGGGTCCTTGCCAGCCCATCGGAGAACCGGCCAGCCACTCCTCTTCCGGTATATTTCCATCCATCATTAAATAACCATCCGTATGGCAGTCATTACAGCCGGCAACAGTCACCAGATATCGACCGTCCTCAACCGGATTTTCCGCGTGAGTATATGGTAAATTTGATTCGGTTAGATCCTTTTCCTATGAAGATGAACATCCTGTGACAATCAAACACAGCAATCCTATTATAAGTTGTTGTTTTTTCATTTTATTAGACTCCAGATTTTTTGGGTTAGATTGGTGAAGGTAGGCTTTTATCCAAAGTCTGTTCTTTTCCCAATTGGCAATTATACTGATTTCTTAAATTTCTTGTTACAGAGTCAAAAAATATTTTTTTGGCTGCGCCGGATGCTTTGTGGATGGCGCTTTTTGATTAAAGAGTTGCCGTTTTTGGGGAGATCCTTCAGTCGTTGCATTCGCTCCTTCTACAGGGCGCCATTCCACATTTTAAAATTATAATCGAGTTAAGATCTAATCACCCATTCTGCTACAAAATAACTCATTATTAGACCTTCGTTTTAACCCAATCGAATGAACTCTCCATCCAAATTGTAATATGAGTAAACAGAATAGAAAAGAATATATACCATGGGACATACACTCAAAATCACAGACATTCAAAGCGTAACTCACGACGTACGGCAGATACGTTTTGAAAAACCGGACGGATATACGTTCACTCCCGGTCAGGCTACAGAAGTCGCGATCGATAAAGAGGGTTGGAGAGATGAAAAACGTCCGTTTACGTTTACCTCTCTCAAATCAGATCCCTACCTGGAATTTGTCATTAAAGTCTATCCGGACCACGATGGCGTTACCGAGCAGATCGGTAAGCTTGAAGCCGGAGATTCGCTGATCATCGATGATCCCTGGGGAACCATTCAATATAATGGTGAAGGAGTCTTTTTGGCCGGTGGAGCCGGTGTTACACCGTTTATCGCCATTTTTCGGGATCTGCACAAGAAGGGTGAAATTGGAAATAATAAGCTCATTTTTTCAAACAAAACCGATAAAGACATCATCCTGAAAGAGGAGTTTCAGAAAATATTGGGTGATCAGTTTGTGAACGTGATTACGGATGAGCCGACAGATGATCACATCTTCCAGGATGGGCATATTGATAAAAACTTTCTGGACTCACAGATCGATGATTTTGATCAGGATTTTTATGTTTGCGGTCCGGGTCCTTTCAACGACGCGATGATGGACTACCTGAAAGACCTCGGAGCCGATCCCGAAGCGCTGGTTTTTGAAGAGTAATGTTCATTGGGCGTATCTAAAGCTCCTCTGAATTGGATATGCTTTCGGTGATTTTGCCAGGAAAAATCCCCTACTTATCTAAGGAAGGGAAACAGGGGTGGTTGGACATTGAATTTTTGATTCAAGTTCGATGGTCTAATCTGAACTCGATCTAATTAGTTCTCTTAGCTCATAAGCTTTCATAAACGCAATTTGAGTTTCAATATTTACGGTAATAAAGAAGTGTCTCATTTCATTGGGCTTTAAGTGAAGTCAAGAAACCAAGACTACCTCCCCTTGAACCTTCCCGAAGCCTCGGGGCAGGCTCTTACACAGTATGGGAAAATCAACACTTCGTTTGATAACTCAGGTTTTAAGAATCTTATCACTCCTTAAACTCTTCAATCGCGTCGCTCAGCTCCACATCTTTTTCGTAGAACTTCTCCCACTTCTCTTTGGGATCGGGCGGGGTCATCAACGATACGACAATCAACACGGTAATCGAAAGTCCGGCTGCGGGCAGAACAATGTAGTCAAACGGTATTAGCGGTTCAGGAAGTACGGAGTTGATCACGGTTATAATCAGCGTAGCACCCATTCCGGTTGCGATGGACGCAACTCCGCCTGCAGTGGTGACCCGTTTCCAGAGAAAAGCGGCTAACAGCGCGGGAGTCAGACCGGCGCCAACCATCGTGTATGCGGTAAAAGCCATGTCGAGTATGGTTCGAAACTGGGTAAGCAGCAGGTAGGCACAAATTCCCAATACGAGAACCATCACACGCTGGAACGTAATAATTCGTTTTTCATCGGCGCCGGGATTGATAAATCGCTGATAGATGTCGCGGGTCAGGTTTGTGGATGGAGCCAGCAGAAAGCTGTTTCCAGTTGATGTAATGATCGCTACCGCAGCGCAGATCAACAGCAATCCGCCGGCAAGCGGAATTCCAATTTCGGTTCCGTATCTGGCTGCGTGAAGAATGACACGCTCGCTCTGTTCCACGCCCAGAAAGAAGGCACTCGACGGATCCAGCGAGTTAAAGTGACTGAACGCTAGTATGGCCAGTGAGGCGATGGCGGTTTCCACAATGATGGTGCCGGACACCCACCAAATCACCGCGGACTTGGCCGATTTTTCATCCTTCGCAGAAAAGAACTTTTGATACATATTCGACTCTCCCATCAGCAGGAGAAAGGTTGGGAAGAAGACTCCCATCGCCCAGAGAAAGTTGTACTCACCAAAAACGGTGAAAAAGCTTGGATCAAGATTTGCAGTGATATACTCACCGCCTCCCAGGTTGCTGTATACCAATGGAACAGCAAAAATTACAGCCGCTGTAATGACGGCACCATTAATAATATCCACGGAAACAATGGAGAGCATTCCTGCAAATGCGGTAAAGGTGATGATGAATCCGGCCGTTAGCAGAACGCCCTGCCACTCGGGAATGTCGGCAACGAGGTTCAGGACAAATCCGCCTCCGCGAAACTGATATCCCACAATGGTGGTGTAGGCGATGACGATGACGATGGTGCCCAGAATACGGGCGTATTTGTTGTATCGAAGTTCCAGGATGTCGGGGACGGTAAACTGCGCAATCCGTCGTACACGTGCGGCCAGAAAGAAAACAATAATGATTCCAATCCAGGCACCGGCTGCCATCCAGAGTTCCGAAAGACCCACTCTTGCGGCGAGTCCGGCTCCGGCGAGGAGACTACCGGACCCAATCCAGGTACAGAGGAGTGTGCCAACCAGTTTGTAGGTTGGAACCGATCGGCCGGCAACCATAAAGTCTTCCTGACTTTTAACAGCGCGGCTTTTATAAACAGAGATTCCCATCAGAAGGGCGAGATAGAGAAGAACAATCCAGAAAAAGATGGACATTAGATCAGTACGGTTTGTTTAGGGTGATGACTATCAAGAAATTCACTCTGACGAAAGTAGAGAATATCTTTGTGGAAATCATCTTTCAGCCTGTTCTAATTATTTGAGTTTGATTTATAGTGGTGTAAGATAGAAGAATTGATAAAATTGGTTTAAAGCTCTGAAAGAGCGCCAGATTGTAGCCCCGGGTGCAGCGCAGTGAAACCCGGGGTATCAGACAGCGCAATAAATACCGCCGAATAGAGGGCGTTGCTTGAAATGAAAAGCAGTATAGAGGCGGAGTAGCTCAGAAGAGGGTTAGGATATCAATTTGCCCGAATGAATCGGAGTGTTTTATTCGGTATAATATACCGTGGAGGTATCATTTTTTGATCTCAAGAAGAGCAATTTTCTCGCAGAGTTGCGCAGATGGTGTCGCGGATTTGCGCAGAGAAACCGCAATCATCAACAGTTAAGAATCGAACTAAGGTTAGGATAAAAAATGGGCTTAGTCTATTATTGCCACGGAAACACGGAACTGCAGGGTATACTCAGGGTGCTTCCGTGGCTATTTCTTTACATGATAAATGTTTTGGGTTTGAATTCAGGAATCAAAAGTTGAACTGCATACCGGCAACAAATGCCTGATAATTGGCTTGAGCATCTGATTCAAAGTTTTGAGCTTCACCTATGAGAGTGAGCTGATCGGTTAACTTATACCTTGTGAATACCATTAACAGTTGATTGGTAATATCCGGAGAGCTGCCTATTTCAGTGGTGTTGGCATCCTGAGCTCCTTCGCCGTAACTGGCGCCTAATGTGAAGTTACCTGCAGTATAGGTCGCTTCGGTGTACCACTGTGAAGCCTCAACATCCGCCTGGTCCAATGCCGAGCCCGTCAGGCTTAACCCGATCAAACCGTCAGCCCCAACGCCTTTCGTTTCGGAATAGGCTCCGGTAAGTGTCAAACTGCCGGCGTTCAATCTTGTGCCCAAATCCCACCCCGAAATGTTGTAATCAAAATTCTGGCTTGTGATGTCCACATTTTGGGTCATACCGCCGGCCCATAAATCGACAGATCCGGAATCAAAAGAGATCAGGTAGTTGGCTTGTGCTTCCAATCGTGGAGTAGTTGTTGTAACCTGGTCAGACGGGCCATCAGGTTTTTCAGGATTGATCAAACCTGCCTTGAGTGTAAATCCACCAAAATCAGGCGTTGTATACGTTACTCTTGGATTGAAGTTCGCATAAGTGTACCCCGAACCAATCCGGCCAAGAGTAGCGTTGGCTGCATCCGGTCCGCCAAACCGGCCAATGCCCATACCGCTGCCGGCATCACCGATTGAGCTGCTGTTAAAAATACCAAACCCCTTTCCCATATTAACGGTACCAAAATCACCGGATATC
>NZ_JAWLDW010000122.1:0-7587 GCF_041686455.1 Rhodohalobacter sp. | reverse complement strand
GGGATAAATGAATACCCCCTATGGTGTAGAGTGCTGAAACTGAATAAAATGTCCTGATTTTTGATGTAGTCTTTTTGGACAGCCTCATTTACCTGTTCAGTACTATTCAGTATACGATTTACATGTTATTGAAAGGAAATGTACATCAATCATTTAAAAATGAATATGTTACCTTCAGTGTACACTAATATTAATGAAAGTTGTAAATCAAAAATGATTCGAACTCTCACATTTTTTCTCTCGCTATTTATGAGTTTACTTGCCGGCTCCTTACAGGCACAATCAACGTATAATGTTGAGTATTATGGTGCGCTTCGAGCAACAATACAGAATGGAGATATCTCTGCTAATGCGGATCTTGCCGATTTCATAGATCGGGAGCACCTTTATGCATTAGGCGCATTCGAAAACCTTAAAGGTGAAATCCTGATTTTAGATGGGAAATCCTATTCAACCCGGGCAGTCAGTAATGATCAGGTGCAGTTTATTGATGCTTATGATGAAGAGAAAGCCAACCTTTTAATTCTGGCCTCTGTAGAAAATTGGGATACAATTGAGCTTCCCCACAACATTTCAACTATGGAAGAGCTGCAGGAAACGATTGAAAGCGTAGCGGAAGAGTATGGACTCGACATGGACCGGCCTTTTCCTTTTTTAATTGAGGGTTTATTCGGTGCATTAAACTGGCACGTCATCGACTGGCCGGAAGGTGATAACGTACATACCCATCAAAAACACCGAACGTCCGGACCAAATGGTGTACTTGAAGATCAAAATGTTAAAATCCTGGGGTTCTGGTCCGATTCACATCACGGTATTTTCACCCATCACTCTACGAATCTGCACATGCATTTTGTTACAGAGGATGAATCCCTGGCCGGCCATCTGGATGGATTGGAGAATGGCCAGAATTTAACTCTTTACCTTCCAGAGAGTAATCAATAAAAGTTATATAAAAGAACGTTTGATTCTTATCTATTAAACAGAAATTCAGTCCGCTGAATTGATTGAAGGTTAGAATAGGGTTAATCTTCTTTATTGTATTTTTATCCAACCACCCCTGCCAATCCCAGCAGGCCGGCCTAAATTCCCTCTTTCAAAAGGAAGGTACTTTTTAAATTCCGTCTTTCCTCATATGAAATAACAACCAAATAGCTTATTTTAGATAAAGAAGTCTGATATTCTAAATATTGAATAATCAGGTCTCTCAGCAACTAATTACATCGCCATGAAAATCAAAAAAAGCCTGGCTATCAGCGATACGGGTTTTGTTTTTGACCCATCCACCGGAGACTCATACACACTGAATCCCACCGCACTCGAAATCATTCAGCTTTTAAAAAAGGATCATTCTCCCGAACAGATTTCAGAAATTATTACACAGAAGTATGACGTGGATGAAAGTGCCTTTGAAAGGTATTTCTATGACTTTATCGGAATGCTGAAACAGATGCAGCTGGTGGCTCCCGATGAAGAGTAAAACACTGAATATTGCCATTTCGGGTCTGAACAATGTGGATAGTCCAGGACCGGGAATTCCGGTGATACGAGGTATTCGGGAATCAAATAAATTTGAATCCCGAATCATAGGTTTGGCTTACGAAAATCTGGAACCGGGACCCTATATGCACGATTTTGTGGATAAAACGTATAAAGTCCCCTATCCGTCAGAGGGTGTGGAATCTTTGATGGAAAGAATCAGCTATATTCACAACCGGGAAAATATTGATGTACTGATTCCGAATTTTGACTCAGAAATATTTGTGTTCATCAAATTGGCTGATCGATTAAAAGAAATGGGGATCCACACGTTTTTACCCACGTTGCAGCAGTTCGAAGAGAGACACAAAAGTAACCTGCCCGCCTTTGGTAAAAAACACGGTATAAAAGTCCCTGACAGCTACCCTGTTACATCAGCATCAGAAATATTCGACTTGAAGAAAGATCAAAAAGTTGACTATCCGTTGGTAATTAAAGGAATATTCTATGATGCCTTTATTGCGGGCAACTCAGAACAGGCAGCCATCTACTTTAACAAGATCAGTGCGAAATGGGGTCTCCCGGTTGTAGTTCAGCAGTTTGTAAAAGGAACAGAGGTAAATGTTGTAGCGCTGGGCGACGGAACAGGAAAAACAGTCGGAGCGGTTCCCATGCGCAAGCAGTATATCACCGATAAGGGAAAAGCGTGGGGTGGTATTACGCTTGATGATCCCGGGATGATTGACTACACACACAAACTAATTGCATCCACAAAGTGGAGAGGTGGAATGGAGCTGGAACTCATACGTACCGCCGATAATGAACTCTTCCTCATTGAGATCAATCCACGGCTACCGGCTTGGGTTTATCTAGCCGTAGCTGCCGGACAAAATCTACCCGAGGCCATGATTCAGCTTGCAACAGGAGAAAATGTGAGTCCCTTCACTGATTTTGCAATCGGAAAAATATTTATCCGATACTCGTTTGATATGATTTGCAGCATGGATGAATTTCAAAAACTATCTACAACCGGAGAACTATAATGGACAACAACGAATCTCAATCCGCTCAAAAAAAACCATTTGAACGGCCTGTAATCAAAAAAGTTAATGCTGGAATGCCCTCAAAATTTGGCATGCAGGTTCGGCATGAGCCCATTACAGAAATTGAAGGCGTACCGGTTCAGAGTTTGATGGAACAGTATGGCTCACCCGTTTTTGTCTATTCAGAAAAAACGATCAGGAAAACGTATAAAAACTCAAACCGTGCATTTTCATCGAGATATCCCAATGTGCTCTTTGCCTGGTCGTACAAAACCAACTATCTGAACGCTGTTTGTAACGTGTTCCACCAGGAAGGTGCCTGGGCAGAAGTTGTCTCGGGTTTTGAGTACAAAAAAGCGATTGCCAACGAGGTTCCCGGGGATCAGATCATTTTCAACGGTCCGTATAAATCCAAAGAAGATCTCGAGCTGGCGATTGAAAATAAATCCCTGATCCACATCGACCATTTTGATGAGCTTTATGACATAATAGAAATCAGTAAATCATCCATTAAAAAGCCAAAAGTTGCCATTCGGGTGAATATGGACGTGGGCATCTATCCTGCATGGGATCGTTTTGGATTTAATTACGAAAACGGTGAAGCGTGGGATGCCCTCAATCGAATTATGCACTGTCCAACTATCGAACTTACGGGACTGCACACTCATATCGGAACCTATATGATGAGTACGGAACCCTATAAGGTTGCCGCTCAGAAAATGACGGATCTGGCACTTGGGCTTGAACGGAAATTTGACCACACCGTGAAATATATTGACATGGGGGGCGGTTTCGCATCAAACAATACGTTGAAAGGTGGTTACTATCCGGGAAGCGACACCTCTCCCTCATTTGACGACTATGCCGAAGCAATTGTCTCTGTGCTGATGAAAGCAGATTTCAAACCGGACAATCTGCCCACACTCATACTGGAAAACGGGCGTGCCATGATTGACGATGCCGGATATCTTGCAGGAACTGTGATTGCTAATAAGCGGCTGGCCGACGGTCAGCGAGCAACCATTATTGATGCAGGAGTAAACCTTCTATTCACGTCATTCTGGTATGATCACGACATTCGGCCTGCAAAAAGTGTCTCCGATCAAACCGAAGAGACCGCCATTTTTGGACCGCTGTGCATGAACATTGATGTCATCAGAAAAAATATGGTGTTTCCGCTACTCAAAAAAGGTGACCCATATGTCATTCGAAGAGTGGGCGCCTACAACAACACTCAATGGCTGCAATTTATCACAACCCGGCCAAATGTGGTGTTGATTGATATGCAGGGCAACACACATATCATACGAAAGCAGGAAACTCTCGAAACACTGAATAATCAGGAAGAGATTCCCGACTATCTTTTAAATCAATAAACCGTAAGACAATGAAAGCACCTGACTGGTTTTGGAAAGGGCTGCTTAACAGCTACACGCAGATATTCTTTTCTGAGAATATGATGTTTGCAGCCATCCTTATTCCGGTCTCATTCATTGATTTCTATGCAGGGCTTTTCGGTCTGATATCCGTATTGTTCACCAATTCAGTAGCTTACGTTTTTGGACTCGATCCGCAGAAAATCCAAAAAGGATACTATGGGTTTAACTCACTTCTGGTGGGCCTCGGACTTGGTATTCAGTTTGACCCCGCACTCATTCTTCTCTTTATCGTTCTGCTCGCCTCAGTGCTCACGCTTTTCATTTCTGTGACTCTTGAAGGTGTTATCGGAAAATACTATCTGCCCCACTTGAGTCTGCCGTTTGTCTTTGCACTCTGGATGCTGATGCTCTCCACACGGGAGTTCGACGCGTTAAACCTGAACGAACGCTGGATCTACACGCTTAACGATCTCTATATTATTGGCGGGCCTTCGCTCGTCTCGGTATATGAATGGTGGAATCAGCTTGCAATCCCGTCTCCCATCAAATCATATTTTCTCTCACTGGGAGCGATCCTGTTTCAATTCAGCGTGTTTTCCGGCGTATTGCTTGCAGTTGGGCTGTTTATCTATTCAAGAATTGCGTTCACTCTATCGTTAATCGGTTTTTTTGCGGCATGGGCTTTTTATGGACTTATCGGGGCAGAAATATCTGAAGTGGGATACAGCTATGTAGGTTTTAATTTTATTCTCACGGCAATTGCTATAGGCGGCTTTTTTATCATTCCCAATGTTTATTCTTACATATGGGCCATTATCCTGGTTCCATTGGTTGCTATTATCGCAATCAGTGTCAATACCGTTCTTTCGGTTTTTCAGCTCCCGGTTTACGCATTGCCGTTTAACATTATCGTTCTTGTATTTTTATATGTTCTGAAATTCAGAACCGGAGAACAATCGAGACTCTTTACCTGGTTTGTTCAGAGAAATTCGCCGGAAAAAAATCTCTACTCTTTTCTGAATTATCGAGATCGATTTTACAGCTACGCCCGCGGATCTTTAAAACTACCTTTTTTTGGTGATTGGAAAGTAACTCAGGGACACAATGGAGCCTATACCCATAAAGGTGATTGGAGCCACGCATGGGATTTTGAAATTGAAGACGAGTATGGAAAAACATATCAGGGAAGCGGGGATTATCCGGAAGATTACTATTGCTACAATAAATCCGTGATAGCACCGGCTGACGGAACTGTAGAAGATGTCATAGATGATGTTGAAGACAACGTAATTGGGCAAAAAAATCTTGACGAAAACTGGGGTAACACGGTTGTCATCAAACATTCCGAATTCTTTTACACCAAGGTCAGTCATCTCAAAAAGGGCTCGTTGAAAGTTAAACGTGGCGACAGAGTACGCACAGGCGATATTCTTGGTGTTTGTGGAAACTCCGGAAATTCTCCCTATCCCCATCTCCATTTTCAAGTTCAGGAGACACCGTATATCGGATCAAAAACACTGAAACATCCGCTCACCAATTATTATGCTGGGTCTGGATCATCAGATAAAAGATTGATAGACAACGGTATTCCTAAAGAAGAACAGTTTGTATCGAATATACAGGTTCATTCATCCTTGAAAAAAGCTTTCGATCTGGTTCCCGGGCGTATATTTAAATTTAAAATGAGTGAAGGGAATTCAGATTTCGTGATTTGGGAGGTTAAGATCGATAGCGGACTCAACCGTTTCATCGAATGCAGGAAAACAGGTTCTAAAGCTTATTTTAAAAACGAACCGGCTATGCTCCACTTTCACAATTTTGAAGGCGACAGATCCTCCCTTCTCTATAAATTTTATCTGTCGGCGTATAAAGTCAGTTTTGGTTTTGAACACGGTCTGGTTCTGAACGACAGCTACCCGATTCATCTGATATTCAATCCCAACCAGACAATCATGCAGGATTTTATTGCTCCGTTTTACCGCTACCTTGATGGAGTTTTCACACTCACCTATCCCGACCACAGTTCTGGTCTGCAATCAACTGAACTGGAGTTGCATGGTACTGCAAAAAAACATCGGTTTGGGAAAAATCTCGATGAGATGTCTTTTTCATTCCGGGTTGATGGCGATGGATTACGGGAATTTCAGTTTATAGATTATCAAGAAAAAGTGGTGGCCACATGCGTCAAATAGCTATTATCATAGTGATGCTATTCTTTTCTGAAGTTTCCTATAGTCAGGGTCAGCAGACTACCAGTACTGTAGATGCCACAACCTATCAGTTATGGTCTCAACAGGATTGGAATACTCTGATTGAGACGGGAAACCTGGCCATCAAAAACGGAATTGATTTCTACTATTTACGATATCGGCTTGGGGTAGCCTATTACGAAAAACAGAACTATCATCGAGCTGCACAGCATTTTCAAAAAGCGTTTGAAATGAATGACAGTGATGAGCTACTGAAGGAATATCTCTACTATTCCTATCTGTTTTCTGGCAGAAACTATGAAGCCTATTTTACCGAGCAAACGTTTTCAAAGGCAACACGTCGAAAATTGAATCTCGGCAAAGACCTGGCATTCAAAAATATATATGTTTCCTGGTCGGGCCAACAGGACGCTCCGGAATCAGCTACCGAAAATTTCAATTCTTCCATCGAAATTGAAGGATTGCAGACTGTTTCGACCGGATTCAACCTGTTTCAAATCGGTGGTGAACACAGTGCGGGCAATCGAACTTGGTTTAGCCATACTTATACTCACCTTCAAAAATCGTACTTTCTGTTTTCAAATATCGATGGTTCTACGGTCATTAATCCTGATGAAACCGTTTATCTGAATCAATACTATATCGGTACAACGACACTCCTTAAACCGGGCCTGGATCTTCGCTTTGGATTGCATTACATCAACCTGCTCAATTACGTTACGACGGTTACCTCCGCCCCTCGTCCACGCAGTTTTCGAACCGGAGTGACAAATAACGATTTCGTGGGCTCAGTGGGTCTATATCGCCGGTTCAGTTATGTTGAGACCGGAATCTCATCCTCTGTATCAAACCTGAACGGAGCTACACAGCTCCAGCAGAATGCAATTTTATCACTTTTCCCTTTCGGTAATCTGCGTTTTTACACATCGTCTATACTTTACTATCAATCGGAAAAAGCAGGAAATCAGGATTGGCGAACGGATTTGATCTTCACCCAAAAAGCCGGACTCAAATTAATGAACCGTATTTGGACTGAGGCATTTATGAATTTCGGTGATCAACTAAACGTAGTTACCGACAATGGGCATACTATTTTTAACGATACAAATGTAACAACATCGCGATATGGTATTCGGTTGCACACCCTTATTACAAATAAAATGAACCTTCTTCTGGATTACAGCAACATAGAAAAAGAGAGCCGATTTACTGGCGGTGAATCCGGCTCCGTTATACAGAACGCTGTACCTTACGAAACTCAAAATCTAACTGTGACGCTATTATGGAATATCTAAAACACGCTATTTTATCCATATTTATCCTCACATCGCTTTCCCTCCCCGCTTTTGCACAACAGAGTTTAAGTGATGCGTTTAGTGCCAGTTATGAGTCTGAAAATGCCGGGAATCTGGAAACAGCTATTGAAGTACTTGATTCGGTATACGATGCTGAATCATATGAACTGAATTTACGACT
>NZ_JAWLDW010000121.1:0-7709 GCF_041686455.1 Rhodohalobacter sp. | reverse complement strand
TGCTCCTGACCTCCCGAGCACTGGACACTAACACACCCCTCGCTAAATAAAGCAGGCTGCGCCTCTTTATTTACGCTTTTCCCCTCTCGAGAGGGGAGGGAATTCTTAAATGCAGCGGAGCTGCATGCTAGTCGTCACGGAGCGGAGCTCCAAACGAGGAGACTCAAATCTCATGTCTCAGATCTACTTAACAGCATTCGCTATCTGATCCACAAAATCCAGTTTCTCCCAGGTGAATTCATCGCGGCCAAAATGGCCGTAAGCTGCGGTCTTTTTAAATCCGGGTTTTGTCAAATCCAGCCTTTTTATAATACCGGCCGGAGTAAGATCAAATGTTTTCATAATCGCTTCGGCAAGCTTCATATCATCCACTTTACCGGTACCGTAAGTATTCACATTGATAGATACCGGATCAGCAACACCAATCGCATAAGCAACCTGAACCAGGCACTCATCCGCTAATTCAGCAGCTACAATATTCTTTGCGATATGCCGTGTAGCGTAAGCCGCGCTTCGGTCTACTTTTGATGCATCCTTTCCTGAAAAAGCACCCCCACCGTGCGCACCTCGTCCGCCGTACGTATCAACAATAATTTTCCGACCGGTCAGGCCCGTATCACCATGTGGTCCGCCGATCACAAACTTACCGGTTGGGTTTACATGCAGAATGGTATTGGCATCCATAAACTCTTCCGGAATAGCTGTTCCAATAAGGTGCTTTTTGATATCCTGTTTGATCTGAGCCTGTTCAACTCCCTCATCGTGCTGAGTTGAAATCACAATTGTGTCGATCCGCTTAGGCTGTCTGTTATCATCATACTCCACCGTAACCTGACTCTTGCTGTCCGGCCCCAAGTACGGCATCAGTGCAGTCTCTTTGCGAATATGTGCCAGTTTACGAAGCAGATCATGAGAATACTGCAGCGTCATCGGCATGTACTGCTCAGTCTCCTGATTCGCATAACCAAACATCATCCCCTGATCACCTGCACCCTGCTTTTTCTCGCCAGACTCATCAACTCCCTGTGCAATATCGGGACTTTGCTGATGAATAGTAGTCAGTACTCCGCAAGAATCAGCATCAAATCGGTAGCTCGCTTTGGTGTAGCCAATTTCACGAATCACTTCCCGAACCGTTTCCTGTACATCAACGTAAGCATCTGTTGTAACCTCACCGGAAACAACGGCCAACCCTGTCGTTACCAAGGTTTCAACGGCAACGCGAGAATTCGGGTCTTCCTTCAACATAGCGTCTAAAATTGCATCTGAAATCTGGTCTGAAATTTTATCGGGGTGCCCTTCTGATACCGATTCGGAAGTAAATAATCTTTTCATCAATATTGTCTGTAGAAATTAATTCGTTGATTTAAAAGCGGATTGAAACTACGAAAATTTTGCAATGTTTTCACTCATTACAATTTTACTGATCCCCGGAAAAGAGATCACTGTCCGCCGCAGAAGCGGAATCACTAATCCCAAGATATTGATAAGCTTTTGCGGCTGCCACGCGACCTTTGGGTGTTCGCTGCATAAAACCCTCTTTAATCAAGAAAGGTTCGTACACTTCCTCTATCGTCCCTTTATCTTCTCCAACAGCCACGCCAAGTGTGCTTAGCCCGACAGGTCCGCCGCTATAATTTTCAATGATCGCTTTCAGAATTCGAACATCCATATCGTCCAGACCGTTTTGATCCACATCCAACGCGTTCAGAGCTTTGTCTGCAATCTTATCGTCGATCTCGGTCAGTCCATCAACCTGTGCAAAATCTCGGGTTCTTCTCAGCAGCTTGTTCACAATACGCGGTGTTCCACGGCTTCGGCGGGCAATTTCGTGTGCACCCGACTCCGTAATTCCAAAGTTGAGAATGTGAGCTGTTCGCAGTGCAATTCTCTGTAAAAGCTCTGTATCGTAGTAATCCAGCCGCATATCAATCCCAAAACGAGCACGTAGCGGAGCGGTTAGCAATCCCTTTCGGGTCGTTGCCCCAACCAGTGTAAAGTGATTCAGATCGATCTGAACGCTGCGTGCATTTGGGCCTGAATCGATTACAATATCCAGCTTATAATCCTCCATTGCAGAGTAGAGGTACTCTTCAATAACCGGGTTGAGACGGTGAATTTCATCAATAAACAAGACATCACCCTGTTCCAGATTGGTGAGCAAACCGGCCAAGTCTCCCGGCTTTTCCAGTACGGGTCCGGTTGTCGGTTTGATCTGCACACCCATCTCAGAAGCTATAATGTAGGCAAGCGTCGTTTTTCCCAATCCCGGTGGGCCTGAAAGAATAACGTGATCCAGCGCCTCGTTTCTCTTTTTAGCGGCCTGAATAAATACATTCAGATTGCTGATCACTTTTTGCTGACCAACAAATTCACTTAGGGATGATGGGCGAAGGTTCTCTTCTACCGTAAAATCTTTCTCTTCTGGATCTAATAAAGGGTTTTGCAAAGCGAATCTTGTCTGATTTGTTTAAACTTAGGTAACATTATAATACTTATTTTGAACTGTAATTGCTTATTGCAACTGAGCTATGGCTAATTCGTCCCGACTGCCGGATATACTATTAAAAAACTCTGCCTTTACAGGTAAAAAAGAAGCTGTTAATCGTAAAAAGAATGAAATATTGAGTAATAAAGGATTAAATCCGGACGATCAACCCAGCGATCTAAAGATATTCGGCAAAGAGTATTTCATCAACTACGAGTTAAGCTGGCTAAAATTTAACTGGCGAGTTTTACATGAAGCTCAAAACCCGAATAACACTCTGCTTGAAAGAGTTAAGTTTATCGGAATTGTCTGTTCAAACCTGGATGAGTTTTATCAAAAACGTGTTGGCGGACTGAAGCGGCAATATCATGCGGGTGTTAGAGAACTTTCTCTCGACGGACTCACCCCTAAGGAACAACTCACCGCCATACGGAAAGATGTTGGCAAGATGATTCGTGCTTATCGCGACTGCTTTTTCAATGATCTGCTTCCCGCTCTACAGAATGAGGGAATTAAAATATTAACCTACAATAAGCTGAATACAGAACTAAAAGAGAAGGCTGACGACTACTTTTCAAAACAAATCTATCCCATCATTACCCCATTGGCTGTTGATGAAGGTCATCCATTCCCATTTATTTCCAATAAAAGCCGGTCGCTTGCCATAAAACTTAAGGAGAGGGACTCCGACATACATCATTTTGCCAGAGTTAAGATACCTGCAAACAGGCCCCGCTGGATCATGCTTCAAAAAGAGAAAAGCGAAGTGATTTTACTCTCTACAAGTGATCTTATTAAACAGAAAATATCCACTCTCTTTCCCGGTATGGATATTATTTCCGCACATATTTTTCGGGTTACACGCAACGCGGATATCGAACGGAATGAAGAAGAGGCTGATGACTTGCTGGAACTGATCGAAGACGAACTCAGGGAAAGACGTTTTGCAGAAATCGTCCGGCTGGAAATTGATAAGGAGACGCCCGATGATGTAAAACATTTCTTACTTAGTCAGCTGAATATCAAAAAACATGATGTATTTGATATGGACGGTCCGCTGGGCCTCGCAGACGCAACTCAGCTTTACGATATTGAAGGCTATGATCATTTAAAAGATACACCCTGGACCCCCACACTCCACCCGGTTTTCAAACACGAACTGGACGAGGAGCTGCCGGATATTTTTAATGCGATTCGGGACGGGGATTTTATAGTCCATCATCCCTATCAAAGTTTTGAAACATCCACTCAGCGTTTTGTTGAAGAAGCCGCCAAAGATCCTAAAGTACTTGCTATCAAGCAGACACTGTACAGAACTTCCAGCGACTCGCCGGTTATGCATGCTCTGGTTCGAGCCGCAGAAGCAGATAAACAGGTTGCTGTTTTAGTTGAGCTCAAAGCAAGATTTGATGAGGAGCGCAATATTTCATGGGCACAAAAACTTGAGAAGGCCGGAGCCCACGTCTCATACGGAATTGCTGGATTAAAAATCCATACTAAACTCACCATTGTAGTCCGTGAAGAGGACGATGGCTTGAGAAGATATCTGCATATCGGCACCGGCAACTATCACCCCGATACAGCACAGCTCTACGAAGATCTGGGATACTTTACCTGCAGGGAAGATTTGGCCTCAGACGTAACTGATATATTCAATCTGCTTACGGGTTATGCGCCGGAACAGTCGTACGAAAAGATGCTTGTTGCTCCGAAACATATGAGAAATCGAATTACAGATCTTATAGACAGTGAAATTAAGGCTGCAAAAAATGGCAAAGAAGCACGTATCATAGGCAAAATGAATAACCTTGAAGACCCGTTGATTATTCAAAAACTCTATGAAGCTTCGGAAGCAGGTGTTAAAATCGACCTGATTGTAAGAAGCGTTTGCAGGTTAATCCCTCAAAAGAAGGGATTGAGTGAAAATATTCATGTTCATGCCATAGTCGGACGCTTTTTAGAACACTCCCGCTGCTACTATTTTCATGCCGGAGGTGAAGAGAAATACCTTATTGGATCAGCAGACTGGATGCACCGTAACCTTGATGCGCGCATTGAAGTTTTAGCTCCTATTGAGAACAGTACACTCAAAAAATATTTAAAGTTTTTTCTAAACCTCAATATGAAGGATAATCAGCAGAGGTGGGTACTCATACCAAATGGAAAGTATAAAAAGGTGAAGCCCGGTAAAGATGAGGCAGAGCTTTCAATACATCAATTTTTGATGAATCATGTAAAAACGGGAAACCCTCCAACTCCCTGTTCAACATGTAAATGACCTCAATCTCCAGGCATTTCTGCTGCATCTGCCTGATTAGTTTCATTGCCTAGCTCTTCATCAAGTTTCTTTAATAGAGACAGTGCCGGATCTACATATCTGCCATCTGATGTATAGGCGTTATGAACTGCCTCTCTGGCTTCTTTAAGCATCTCCAGATTCAAATAGGCGTTTCCTAAAAACCACCATGCTTTTTCCGTGAAAAATCTATTCATCGCGTCTGTCTTGGTAACAGTCTCAAAAAACACTGTCGCCTGCTCATAAACGGCCATATTGTAGTACAGGATACCCAGGTTCAGCTCAATTCTTGCTTTCTGTTGAGGATCGGGATCCTGAAGAAGTAACGCCCTGAATTTTCTAACGGCACCTTCCGAATCATCTTCGTAGGCAGACGCTAAAGCTCTGTTAATCTCAATATCTATTGTATGCGAGACATCTCCCTCTGAACGTAAAATGTCTGAACCCGACATTTCATTTAAGTCAATTTGTGAAATAGAGTCCGGATGGTAGGTAAGTGTGTCACTGTTTGAATGAAATTGCAAACCAAAACTGATCAGCACGGCTGCAGCTGCGGCTAAAATCCAGCCTTTTGAACTTTTCCAGAAGCTTATCGGAGTTTTCTGTTCAGAATCGGAATGGATAGAATGGATATTGGATTCGGAAGCCCTTTTCGCCAGATCTCTCAAATGTAATTCTGTTTCAAACCATTTATAGTACTCAGGATTATCTACAAACTGAGCCCAAAGGTCTTCCACTTCTTCTTTAGAAAGATCTCCATCTATATAACGGGTAATTTCTCTGTAGATCTCTTTTTCTGACATTTCTCTTTATTTACTATTCAATAATAGCCTGAATTTTCAAATACAGTATTCAGCTGTAAGAAACTGATTTTCAACAATCCTTACAGAATAAATTTACTTTTTAATAATGCTTTTCAGCACAAGAAGTTAACTTCTTAATAACTCTGTGTTTACGCTGCCATGCATTATTCAGTGAAATGTCAAATTTTTCGGCAACGTCTTTAGCATCCGCTTCCGGATATTTAAAAATAAAGTCAACCAGAGCGCGATAATGGGTTTTGAGCTGTTCGATACAGAGTTTTAAAATTTTTGCCCGCTCATCATTTACAAGATCCCATATCTGGTTTTCATCCACATGTGGCTCTTCGCTCAGTACTTCATGATCATTGAGATCATGATCTCTCAATAAGTTCAGATAGCTGTGCCTGGAAGCCTTCATCATATATTTTGCCAGGCCGCCCGGATTATCAATTACATCCATGCGGATTTTCGGGATCAAATATTCGAACATCTGCTGAACAGCATCCTCTGCATCATGAGGGGAAGCCCCCATGGTGGCAATCAGATATTTTTTCAAGATGATCAGCGAATCGGAACAAATCTCATTCACAGAATTGCTATCCCCATTTCGTAAAGCATCTACAAGTTCAGAATAGTCCATACCCCTTATGATTTTTGTTTTGAGATATGAAGATAACAGTTGACACGTTTTGAGCAAATTAGATTATACGTATAAAAGCGTAGGTAAATTTATATTTTCATTCAGATTCACCCGCTAGCGAATCAGGTTTTTATTTCTAAAGCTTATATACTGATCTCCCGCAATGATGATATGATCATCAAGTGGAATTCCAATATGTTTGCCGCTTTCAATAATACGATTTGTCAGATTGATATCTGAAGCAGACTCTTTTGCATATCCTGACGGATGGTTATGAGCCACCAAAATCGAATTGGCCTGATTTAAAATAGCCTGGCGCATCACTTCTGGCACATCCACAACTGTAGCCTTATTTCCACCCTGACTTATTTTCTTATATCCGGTCAGAATTTTTGCGTTATTCAAAAATGCCACGTAAAACTCTTCGTGTGGCAGATCTCTCAATCGCGGAGCAAAAAATGCAGCGGCATCATCCGGTGACGTAATTTTCACCTGATCACCTAGCGATGCCATTTGAATCCGCTTGGACAACTCAAATACGGACTCGAGCGTAAGCGCCTTGACCTTGGCAATTCCCGGAATCACCTTTAACGATTGCCAATTCTGCCGCGACAAATTCCTCAGTCCGTCAAACCGATCGAGCAGCGCTCGCGACGCGTCGATCACGTTCATCCCCTTGGTTCCGGTTCGCAGCAGAATGGCCAGCAGTTCGGCGTCGGAAAGAGAATCGGCTCCGTACTTTAAAAGCTTTTCTCTCGGTTGCTCATCCGGCTGCATGTCGCGCACGGCTCGCCCAAAATATTTCTTCGTGTCAAACTCCTCTGATTTCATAATCTCTTTTTATCTGTAAGAAGCAAAAACAGAGAATTCCTTACAGAAAAATTTTAGAAATGTTGAATACTGAACGCCGAATATCGAATGATGAAGTTGAAGAAAACAGTCCAATGTTTATCATTAGAGGCAAAAACTTCGACATTCGGTATTCAATATTCGATATTCATCATTCTTTATCTATTTGGTACTCCAGAATATCTCCAGGCTGACACTCCAGCGCTTCGCAGATCGCCTCAAGTGTGGAAAAACGAATTGCCCGGGCCTTTCCCGTCTTCAATATGGAAAGATTCGACATGGTGATATCGACCTTCTCAGAAAGCTCGGTCAGCGACATCTTTCGCTTGGCAAGCATTACATCCAGATTTACGATGATGGCCATGGTTATACCGTCAGTTTTTGTTCTTCATGCATGATGGCCGCCTGATTCAATATCTCAGCCAGAACAAAACAGACCAATCCGGCAAAAAACAGGGTGAAATCAAACGGTGGCAGGGTTGCGGCAATTTGATCTGTAGAGATATGAGATTCAAAGTAGAGTTTGACTCCCCACTTAAACAGAAAGATGAGAGGCGCTGCTATGATCAAAAGCACGCCAACTATCCGGGTATCGGAACCGTTTTGTACGGTAAAGGTGTCTGTTTTATGCAT
>NZ_JAWLDW010000120.1:0-7717 GCF_041686455.1 Rhodohalobacter sp. | reverse complement strand
CTCTGCCACTGAGCTACCGAGGAATGACAGTTATTCAACACATTTAATTGCGTTGAACGGGCACAAATATAAGGGCTTGATGTAACCTATGTCAAGCGATGTTTAAAAGTTTTTGAACTTTTTTTAAATAAAAAAAGCCGCTCCAAAAAAGCGGCTTTAAAATGTTTAAATAAGACTTTTTAAACCTTGCCCGAATTCTTCATGTCCTGAATTTCAAGACGGATTTCCTGAGAAACTTTTTTGAGCTCTTGCAATTGCTTACGCGCTCTTGTACCGGCTGCTTTATTTCCCTTCTCATAAAACTTGTTCATGTCGTCTTCCAATTCGGCAATCATATTTTTCACTTGTTCAATTCTGCTCATTATAACTCCTTTAGTTAGTTAACGTTAATGCAAATTATTGCTAGAATTCGCTACAAAACTATGTAACCGTGGGTAAATGGGCAAATAAAAAACTGAAATTTTCCGTTTTATTTACAATTAAACCCATTTTCTAATTATTCAAGGTCAAATTTTAAACAATGTTTCCTCTTCATTTGATCTCAATAAAATGGAGATTCAAATAATTTGAAATCATGGATCTTGATTTAGACAAATCCATGTACTGACATAAAATAAATCTAACTAAGAATGAATGATTTGAAATTTTAAAACGTATCAGGTGTATTTAACTGAACTTTATAATTGAAGGTTCTAAAACTCTCGGGCACATGTTTTTCTAAAAATGACTGATCTTTTTCAGCCGGAATAATATCCTGGGGAAAATCGCCCTTAATAAATGAAGAGCTCTCATCTGTGCTAAACAAGATGATGTTTTCAAGATCAAAACTCTTCTGAAATGACAGCGCCATGTCAGGTAAAGAAAGTGCCTTGGGAGAATTGCCTGAGAGCTCTTCTGCCAGTCCTGAAATCAGCAGCATCGGCTGCGATGGAAACCGTCGAACCTGATCCTGATTAATTCGAATCTGATCGCCTTTCAACTGAATCAAAGATTTTTGATGGCCGTTCACGCCAATGGTGGAGACACCCTGATCTGCAAAAAGTGCGATCAATCGGTGGTTTAAATCCTTGATGGCTCTTAGTCTTGCATCTTCCCGCATCATTCCGGTTTGAATAAGGCGGTCGGTATACTCACTGTCGCTGTGAATTATTATACCGCTCTCTTTTTTTTGTGCCAGTGACCTGGCAAATGCGGTTAAAAACATACCGTTATCTAGATGATCGTAATCTAAAACTGCTAAAAAATTCATTTCTTTCGTTTTAATGAACTGCTTGTAAATCCGTAAGGAAGCAGATCTTTTACAAAATGTGTGGATGAGGTTTCGTTTCTGTGATGCAGAACAACTTGCTGTCTTGGCATAATGTCTGCCAGTACCTGACGGCATGACCCGCATGGGCTGATGAAGTCTCCTTTTGGAGCATAGATGTGCATTCGGCGGAGTTTGTCGCCGTAGCCGGCTGTTATGGCCCTGCTAATGGCTGTACGTTCTGCACAGAGCCCGAGGCTCCAGGCACTCACTTCAATATTCACACCGGTAATATAACCCATCTCGGTTTCCAAAAGTGCCGTAACCTGAAAATCGGAATGGGGTGTAACGCTATATTTAGTCAAATCGTGAAGTGTGGACATCACGTCGATTTCAGCCGTGATCAAAGGATCAAAAAGTTCGGGAGAATCCGGAAGTGTGTCTATTCTTTTAATGTTATACTCTTCTTTCCAAAAATTGAGCAGTTCTGAAACCGGTTCGTTCTGAAAAATCGATATCGGACGGTCATTGTTAGCCAGACAACTGCAAATTGCAGCACGAACAGCGGAAATCGTAAGTGGAAAAGAGATATTCTCAATTCTCGTTCCCGGATAGAATAAACCCGAACTGCCTTCAACCAGGCAATACTCTTCTAATTCGGAGTAGGGCGCATAACTGTTCATAACTGGATATATTTAGTGTTCAATTGACTGCATGACGGTGTCGGCAATTTTTGCACGGACTCTGCTGATTGTACTTCCGTATGTCCGAGACGGATGAACACGATTCGTTAATATAATGATAGCAATTTCTTCGTCAGGATCGATCCAGAAACTGGTTCCGGTAAATCCGGTATGTCCAAATGAGTTTGGGCCTGCCAGCTCTCCTGCGGTACTAAATCCTTCACTTTTCCGATCATATCCATAGGCTCTTTGATTGATAGCGGATCGGCGCTCTGTAAACGTTTTAATGGTTTCCGGCTTTAGATATTCTCTGCCTCCAAACTTTCCATCGTTCAGCAGCAAGTATGCAAGCTTTGAGAGATCATCAGCAGAAGAAAATAGTCCTGCATGACCCGCAACACCGTCCATAAACCAGGCGCGCTCATCGTGCACTTCAGCCTGAACCAAGCCGTCTCGATAAGTAGTGTCTATTTCTGTTGCTGGGATTCGATTGCTAATCCACCGCCCGGTTTTTTTTGGATTGAAAAAGCTGGATTTCATTCCCATAGGATAGAAAAAGTTATTTCGTACATATTGATCAACCCGGAGCCCGGAAACTTCTTCAACGATTTCGGCAAGCAGTATAAATCCCAGGTCACTGTACACATACTCCTCACCGGGATTATTGACCAAAGGCTCGTTGCGAACAGCACTAACAATCTCTTTGCGGGTTTGTAATTCATCCACATAGACTTGAAACGCCGGCAGTCCGGATGTGTGAGTTAAAAGCTGATCGATTGTAATTTCCCGTTTATTATCAGTATCAAATTCGGGGATATATTTTGAAACCCGGTCTTGCACGTCTAATCGCCTATCATCTACCAGTTTCATAATCGATGTTGTGGTCGCAACCACTTTGGTCAGAGATGCGAGATCGTAAACATCGTCGTTTGCTACTTTTCGGGTTTTATCATAATCGTGATAGCCGTATCCCTGCTGCCAAACCATCACGCCTTTTCTCATCACGGCTACAACGCCACCTGGAAAAACGGAGTCATTAATAGCTTCCTGCATTACCATATCCAGTTCAAGCAGTTTTTCAGTACTCAACCCGGCAGACTCTGGAGTATCAAATCTTATGTTAGACTGATTGAATTCCATCCCATCGCCAATGGCATACATGCCCGGAATATTGATCGGTAATTTTCCGGCAACCTCCGACGCCCCAAATAGTGCAGGTACGGTCTGGCGAACCTGATTGCTGTTGGATGACCAAGCCATCACGTGTGCATCTGCGCTTGGCAGATCCCGAACCACATATGGATTTCCAAAAGCTATCAAAGCTGAGGGAACTGGCCTGCTGATAATCTGTCTCAATAACTGAAGCTGTTCGGGTTGAACCTGAATCGGCTGATTGGAACGAACAATGATGAAGGAGCCGATCAATATCAGATCTGCTTTGTCTGCAGCATTAAGAATTTTATTTTTTTCTTCCAGGCTTGTCCTTCGATCAAGAACATGAAAATCAACATTTCCATGATACTTCCTTAGTTCACGGGCAAAAGAACTACCCGTAGATCCAGATTCATCATCTGCCAAGGAAACCGCCAGTATATTCAGGTGATCCACTTCCCGAATTGGAAAAATATCTTTTGAATCTTTCAAAATAGTCACTGAATTTCGGGCGATACGATCTGCAATATTTTGATAAACCGGTGTGTTGATAGATCTGCTTAAATTCTGCAATTCCACTTTTGGTTTTTCAAAAGCACCATGTTCCTTTTTAAGCTGTAAAACTTTACGGACTGATCGATCTATTCTTTCTTCCGAAAGTTCACCTCGCTGAACAGCCAGTTCCAGTTCGTTTATGGCCGCCATTTCATCCGGGCTGATGAGCATCATGTCTACACCTGCTTTTAAGGCATATATCACCGCTTTGCCGGGGGAGTAGTTATCGGCAATTCCTTTCATCTCCAAACCGTCCGTTACAATAAGGCCTTGGAATCCAAGTGAGTCGATTAATATATCGTTGAGAATAGATTCATCCATCGTGCCGGGCAGATCTCCGTTTCGGCTGATGTTGGGATAGGCTATATGAGCACTCATTACACTTCTTAAGCCATTGTTGATGGTTTCCCTGAAAGGCCTCAATTCCAAGGAATCGATCCGGGAAAAATTGTGATAAATCACCGGCAGTGCGAGATGGGAGTCAACATCCGTATCACCGTGACCCGGAAAGTGTTTTGCAGTTGCCATAACACCTTCGCTTTCAATTCCGTCAATCATATACTGTCCAAAGAACGAAACCATATCAGGGTCGGCAGAAAAGGAGCGAACATTGATAACGGGATTTTCGGGATTATTGTTTACATCCAACACAGGTGCAAAAATCTGGTTCACGCCCATAGCTTTGGCTTCCCTGGCAGTAATTTTTCCTTTCAGGTAAGCATTCGAAGCATCGGCCGTAGCCGCAACTCCCATAGCAGGGGTGATCCGGGTTGTGCCACTAATTCTCATCGCCGCGCCAAATTCCATATCCTGGGCAATCCAGAGGGGAATTTTTGAGTGATCTTGTAGTTTATTGGTCAGCATCGCCTGGCCATAAACATCCCCTTGCATGAATATGATCCCGCCAAGGTGGTAGTTTTCAATCAATCGCTTCAGTCGCAGATACTGTGGGTCTTTATTGTTTGTAAAACGTCCGTAAGCAGGTGATACGAATAACTGACCAATTTTTTCCTGAAGTGTCATTGCTTGAAGGAGGGAATCGATATCAGTGGGTTCTTCTAAAGTTTGAACAGGAGCAAGTACTTCTTTATTAGGTTCAGGCATCGGAGGTTGTTCCGCAGTAGACTGATAGGTTTCCGGTTCTGATGTTTTGCAGGATGAAAATATCAAAACCAATGTGAAAAGTAGTAAAGGTAAGACTGAGCGATGAGTATGATAACCGGTATTAGCTGATAAAATCATAAATTTAAATTGGCAAATAAGGTGCAGATAACGTTTCGTTTATTGATAGCTTAACGCATTGGCAGCAAGTGCATTGTCTGATAGCTTGTTTCCTGGAAAAAAGTACTGTCGCGATAAATATAGCGATATCTTCCTTCCAGCCACATATCGGTTTGATCACCATAATGAGTAGACAGTGGATTGCCGGACTGGCCGGTAGGAAGTACGGACAGACTTCGTCCGGGAGAGGAAAAGTCGACGATTCTTCGAATAGACGGTCCCAGATTCACTTCAAATGGATCTGACCAGTCATATTGTGCTTTATTTACCGTCAAGGCATTCCCCTGTACGGGGTAGGGACCTTTGCTCATTAGGTTATTCACGATCATTTTTAAAATCCCGGGTGCATTCGGATCTTCCGCGGCTTCGGCAAAAAGCGGTGGTTTTAAGCTGATCTGGTTTACATTTTCCCAACGCCAATTAATTGTTTCATCCCCAAACATATCTTCCAGTTGCGTAACCGCTTCAGCCATGCTCAACAGCACTATTTCTTCACGGTTTTCAATTTCATCCGTTTGCGAATTGTCGAAAAAGCTGCTGTCGTATGTAAGAAGTCTGCTCATAACCTGTATCGGGAGATAGTTCAGGGAGATAAGCGCTTCATAGGCCTCTTCGCCCAGATCATCTGCCAGCGTATTCTGGCTGACATTCAGAAAAAAGAAATCAAAAATTGTGGCAGCGGTTGAATTGGGGTGATAGTTGTAGTCCCAATTCTGGAGGTAAGTGAGTACGGTTGAAAAATCATACTCTGAATCAGACCGAAGCATTGGAAGAATCTCTTCTGTGATTTCCCGGGCGTGATTAGAATAAGCATCAAATTGCAGTTGTTGCACATCCAGGACAGAAAGGGAATCTGCATCTTCTAAAAACCTGGTGATCCGTGATATGCGTGACGGCGGGGCCCAGAACGAGCCGATGTAGTGTTTGTAGCTATCGGTATGGTGTTTGTTGTTGGCATGAGCCACAAACCCGGATTCAGGGTTTTTCAGTTGAGGAAGCTCATTAAACGGAATCCAGCCGTTCCATTGGTAGGAGGGATCATCACCACGCCTGAAGAACAATGGGTTGTAATCGCGGATGGGTAGATTTCCGGTACTGTATAGAGCTATATTTCCCTCGGTATCAGCATAAGTGAAATTCATTGCCGGAGATCTGAATTTTTGTACAGCATTTTCAAACTGATCCATCCCGGATGCAAGGTTTATTTCATATATCGCTTCACTCTCCTGACTCACTTTATGACCCGTCCAGGCCATAGATACCAAATGATCTTCTAAAAGTTCATTATTATCGCCGGAATCATCATACAGATCACTGATGACAGGCCCGTTTTGTGTATGCCGAACGCGTAACAAGACATCATCTCCATCTTTCACTTTAATCAATTCGTTTCTATACCGGAAAGGCTCGGTTACAGGAGTATCACCGGTACCGTCTACAATGTAGCGATCTGAATCCTCCTCATCTGCTTGTTCCACAAAAAAGTCGAGTACATCCGCCATCATATTTGTAATGGTCCAGGCCAGGTCACCGTTATCACCCAATATGATGAATGGTGCTCCCGGAATGGATGCCCCGGTGATGGTTTGTTCAGGCGTATTGTAGTGCATTTCGAACCAAAAACCGGGAATGCTTAATCCCATGTGCGGGTCTCCGGCCAGTATAGGCAGACCCGATTCTGTTTTTTCACCGCTTACGGCCCAGGCATTGCTTCCCCATTGTGATCCCTCCATCGTTAGAAACGATCGCCGTTTTTTCTCGGTAGATAGCATTGGCATGATAGCAGCTGCTACGTTGCGGCTTTGGGTATCATCTAATGTAGTGGGGTAGCGGTCGTTATATACTGGGAAAAGTTCCTGCAGTCGGTTCGGTTCCAGCTTTTCATCCAAATAGGCATAGGCCAGTTCACTCCACCAGTAGATATTCTGATCCCAGGCCATCAAACGTGTAACGGCAAACGTATGAGTTGGTGTCCATTCAATCGGTTCCATATCGAGCAGTGTGAATTCAATGGGTAGGTCACGGGAGTTCGCGCGCGCATAATCGTTCACGCCATCGGCATACTTTTGAATCAGACGAAGGATCTCCGGTGATGCTTCGTCTTCAATTCGCTGAGCGGTTTCCCAGAATCCCAGTGTTCTCTGGTACTTATCCATCTCCACCAGATCTTCACCCAAAAATTCAGCAAAGCGACCTTCCGCAGCCAGTTGTTGAAGGGTCATCTGCCACAAGCGCTCCTGTGCATGGATATATCCGGCAGTGTAGTATAAGTCCTCTTCAGATTCGGCATAGATATAGGGTACTCCATATGGATCCCAGTGAATATCAACCTGATCGTTTAATCCATTCAGAGAAAGAGTGGCAGAGTAGTCGGGGAGGGGTTCATAAAACGTCCAATAGATCCCTATGATGGCAAATCCGGTCATCAGAAAAAACAGTAATAGCAAGATCCTTATGAATGTTCTCATAGTGGTCTGTAAAGAATTGGAAAGTTTTGCCGGTATAGATTGAAAATTCCGTTCAAAATACATACTCTCAAAGCCATATGAAATGCTATTTAAAGTGAGTTCGATATAAGATCTTGGAATAAAAGATCCTCCTGATATAAAATGGAGGCTTCTTCTTTTCTTATCTTTACTTTACTTCTGAAAGTCGATTCAATTTTTAAATCTATTAACTGAAAAAGGAGCTATACCATGAGTGAGATTAAAAAAGTAGCAGTTATCGGTGGTGGAACCATGGGTAACGGTATTTGTCACATTTTTGCCATGAACGGTTACGATGTGAACCTTGTAGAGAC
>NZ_JAWLDW010000119.1:0-7734 GCF_041686455.1 Rhodohalobacter sp. | reverse complement strand
ACAGGATTATCTGTTGGAGCAGGTTTCACCACCTGAGGATCAACGTATCCAGGAAGAAGATCTGCAGCATCTGCCGGACATTGTTCAAACCTGGCTGAAGAATTCCGGAGCCATAGGGAAACCGGAAGTGACATTTGTACGGCTGAAACAAACCGGAGAAATGAGGACTTCACCGGACGGCAAATGGTTGAACTTCAATGCAGTACAATATTTTGATGTAAAAGGCCCTGCATTTAACTGGTCGACAGAAGTTAAGATGATGCCTCTGGTTCATCTTGTAGGAAGAGATAAGCTGACTGACGGCAATGGTGAGATGATCATTAAATTGTTATCGCTTTTCAATGTTGTAAATGAAAGGGACAACCAGAAGCTCAACAGCGGAACCATGATTCGGTACCTCGGTGAAATTTGCTGGTTTCCGTCGGCCGCCCTAAATGATTACATCAGCTGGGAAGAAATTGATGAGACAACTGCAAAAGCCACGTTGACTGTAAATGGAGATGAAGTTTCAGGAATCTTCCGGTTCAGCGAAAATGGAGACTTTACATCTTTTGAAGCCGAACGATATTATGGAGGAGCAGAGGATGCTGAATTACGGAAGTGGGTTGTGGAAGCAGAAGAATTCAATACTTTTAACGAATATCGAATACCAAACAAACTATCCGTAACCTGGAAACTGCCGGAAGGCGATTTTACCTGGCTGCATTTAGAAGTAACAAATTTGGAAGTGAACAAGTTTAAACACTGATTGCAATTTGTCCAGAAATTGATGAAAAATCCTTTGTAGACCCCTCTTAATTTCGTTACACGTGTCGCTAACGCTCGGAGCCCCTTATTAGGGGAGAATTTGTCAACATTATTATTCTTTTCTTAAACTGAATCTAAGGTAAATTTGCACAGTTTATTCATTCATCGGGAAACTGCGGATGATGCATAATTCGGTCAACTTGTTTTTGATGATGCCCGATATGATCTTCCATGAAATTGACAGTCTGTTTCAGAGTCAAATATCCAGCTCTTGGATGTTTATAAATCGTTTTTGAAAAGATCTCTTCATCTGCATTTAGCAAAAGCTCTTTTAGTTCTTCTCTGACGCTATTCCACTCCTCAATAGTTGAATCGAAATCGGGATAATCTTCCTTTACTTCTGCAATTTTGGGAGCTTTGAATTTTATGGGTAGTGCTAGTGCCATCTTCAGCAAAAAAGCCCTTAATTTTGCCTTTACTCCAACTTTTGGAATGTTTTCGGCATCTCTCAGTTTTCTTTTGATATAGACAAGAGAAAGCGATTCAGCGGTTACCAGATGACGCATCACCTGCAGCATATTCCAGGATTCTGTCTCCGACTTGAATCGAAGCTGTTCTCTGTTTTGCTGTCGGTAGAGGTTTAAAAAATCCTCTCGTTGCTTTTCAAGCTCGTTATATGCACTGATTGTTCGATCTTTCATGAATCCAATGTAATGTATTCACGAGTCATCTCCCTGCAGCGATTCCACACGATCTCTGTTATATCTTTACGATCTGCGTATGAGGGATATACATCTGAGCCCAATGCCTGTTTGATATCCGTTAAAAGTCCACCTTCGGTAACTGCAGGACGCATCAGTTCTGCCCGATGGTTGAATTGGATGCCGGTATGATTTCTGTACTCGATAGAGGTACACAATCTGTAGTACAGGTCTGCGGTATATTCAGGCGGTCTGAAAAACAAATTCTGAAATCGTGCAATGATTCTCCAGCCGGGTTTTATTTTTTGCAAGGACTCTTCAGACATGGTCGCCCCGTTTATCTGAATGGAATTTACTTTTATGCCTTCCGGTTTGAAAAAATCAGCCATTTTAAAGGTGAGCATCAACAGAGCCATTTTTGAATTCCGATAGTTGATATAGACGCTGTGTGCCGGGTCATTTACATTTTCACCTCTTAAATTTGAGAAATCTATCTCCTTCTTTGGATTCAAAAAATGCTTAATGATGTTACTCCCGGCATTTAAAACTCGCGGATCATCAGATCGGGAAAGAAGGTTTTTAAGCAGGTGTGTCAGTAGAAACGGTCCGACTACATTTGTTGCAAAAGTGATTTCGATATCATCATCACTCAGCTTGTAATCAGAACCGTGGTTGAAGTATGCTGCATTATTAATCAGAATGTCAATATGGTCGAACTCCTGTTTTATTTCATCACAAAACTGTTCAATCGAATTGAAAGTTGACACGTCCAATTTTTTAAGTAGTACAGAAGAGTTGTTAGTTTTTTTGCTGATCTCCTGCTGAACCGGCAGACTCTTTTTAATATTTCTGCAAGCCATAATTACAACATGGCCTTCTTCGGCAAACTTCAGAGCAGCAGCTTTGCCGATCCCTGAATTGGCTCCTGTAATAATTACTCGTTTTGGTTTCATCAGTCAAACATGTGAATTTGTACATGAAATTATAAAATGCGGGAATCATAGTATTAATGATATCAGGTTTTCCACTATCGATGGTTTACAATAATACTTACAAGTAAAGTTCATCATTTTATATATTATATGGTTATCGGGTTGCAAATCTGAGTTTTCGGAATTCAATTAAGAGGGCTATGGAGCCAGTTAAATCACAATCTTCTGAGGAGAAAAGTACAGAGAAACCGTGGTTCAATCTCGACACAGAGAGTGCTGTTAAAAATCTTGAAAGCTCATACAGTAAAGGTTTATCTGCCGATGAAGCGATCCGCCGGCTTGAGTATTATGGCCCCAATGAGATTGAAACTCAAAAAAGAATGTCCAAATGGCAGATTCTTCTTCATCAGTTTAAAGATCCGTTGATCTATATACTGTTGGCAGCAGCATTTGTAACACTGATTTTGCAGGACTATACCGATTCAGCTGTCATCATGGTTGTTGTATTACTGAATGCAGTGATTGGATATTTTCAAGAATCGAAGGCGCAAAATGCAATTGAAGCACTTTCGAAATTAGCAGCTCCGAAAGTGATGGTCATCCGGGATGGAAAAGAGAGAGAAATTCCGGGAAAGGACTTGGTTCCGGGAGACATCGTTTTGCTGACCTCAGGCGGAAGAGTAGCCGCGGACATGAGGATTCTGCACTCAAATGGTTTAGAGGTGAATGAATCTGCCTTAACGGGTGAATCGATGGTGGTTCGAAAACAGGAAGAAACTATAGACAATGAAAGTCCTGTGCCAGGCGATCAGAAGAATATGGTTTTTGCCGGGACAACGGTTGCCCAGGGCCGGGCGAGGGCACTTGTGGTACGAACAGGTAAATCAACTGAACTTGGTAAAATTGCATCCTCTGTTAAAGATATAGGAGTTACCAAAACACCGCTTCAGATAAAGGTTGATAAGCTGGGGCATATGATCGGCTACGTAATTGTAGGTTTTGCCATTCTGATTGCGATTATTGGATTGATGCATCAAATGGGGCCGGCTGAAATTTTCATCACCGTGGTAGCAATGGCAGTTTCCGCGATTCCGGAAGGACTGCCGGTTGTACTTACGGTTACCCTTGCTATCGGTGTGCGCCGTATGGCTAAACGACGAGCGATCATCCGGTCTCTGCCCGCCGTTGAGACACTTGGCAGTACAACGGTAATCGGTTCGGACAAAACCGGAACGCTGACCAAAAACGAGATGACGGTCCGTAAGATCTGGGCAGATCAACAGTTTTACGAAACTTCCGGGGCCGGTTACAAGCTGGAAGGTGAAATTTTGAAGGATGAAAAATCCACGACCGTTCATAAAAACTCTGCGCTCTACAAAACATTGATCACAGGAACGTTATCAAACGAAGCAAATTCGGCATCACTTGCTTACGCTGAACCTCATGGAGATCCTACAGAGATAGCCCTTCACGTATCTGCTCATAAAGGGGGATTTGACCTTAAAAAGAATGGAGATCGCCCGGAAGAGCTTGATTTAATTCCTTTTGAGCCAGAGCGGCAATTTATGGCTACGCTTAATCGCGTAGAAGGCGATAATATGATCTTCATGAAAGGTTCGCCCGAAGTAATTCTGACCAAGTGCTTACACGTAATCTCAGATGGAGAGAAGGTGCCATTGGACCGGGAAGAGGCACTTAAAGCGGCAAAAGAGATGGCTGCAGAGGGATTACGTGTTTTGGCTATGGCTTATCAACCGACAGAGAAGGAAAAGCTCGGAGATCCCAAAGAAATTGATTCCGGATTTACATTGGCGGGTTTACAAGGAATGGAAGACCCGATTCGTCCCGAAGCTTTGGAGGCCGTTAAAGTAGCGCAGGAAGCGGGTATTCGGGTGGTGATGATTACGGGCGATCATATCGATACAGCCGTTGCGATCGGTCGGCAACTGGGTATGGATCACGAGCAGCATGGAGCCCTGGAAGGTAAAATGCTCGATCAAATGTCGGACGAGGAGCTGGATTTAAAACTTAAAAATGTAAATATCTATGCACGCGTAACACCACAACATAAGCATCGAATAGTGGAGAGACTCAAGGAGTTTGGCCATATTGTAGCCGTGACGGGAGACGGTGTAAATGATGCGCCGGCGCTAAGGGCTGCTCATTTAGGTGTTGCAATGGGTAAAACCGGAACGGATGTTGCCAGGGAGGCCTCCGATATGGTGCTGTCGGATGATAATTTCTCAACCATTACAGCCGCCATTGAAGAAGGTCGAATCGTCTTTTCAAATATCAGAAAGGTCACGTTCTTTTTGCTATCGACTGCTGTGGGTGAGGTGATCGTCATTCTGGCAGCTGTTATTATGAACTGGCCGCTGCCGTTTGTAGCCGTTCAGATATTATGGATCAATTTGGTAACCAATGGATTGCAGGATGTTGCGCTCGCGTTTGAACCGGGGGAGCCGGGAATTGCAGAACGAAAACCAAGACCTGTAAATGAGGGTATTTTGAATGGCAGACTGGTGGAGAGGCTTGGCGGGGTAGGTATTGTTCTGGCTGCAGGTACAGTCGGAAGTTTTTGGTGGGCTATGAATCAGAGTGGCGGTGACCTGGATGTTGCAAGAACGGTTGCTATGACGCAAATGGTCGTATTTCAGTTCTTCCATGTGATCAATTGCCGGTCGCTAGACCGCAGTATTTTCAAGATCAGCTTTTTTTCCAATAAATTTCTATTTGTCAGTATGTCGGCTGCCTTATTGGCCCACCTGGCTGTACTTCATCTTGGTTTTCTCCAATCTGTATTCAGAACCGTACCGCTCGATTTCGAACAGTGGCTGGTGATTGTAGGTATTGGTTCCCTGGTCATTCTCGGTGGAGAGATTGATAAAATTTTCAATCGTTGGCGTGAAAGTTTTATTGGATAGTGAGAGGTTGATGGTAAACTTCCATCAATTTAATTCATTACTTCCCATGAATTATACTTGCCGATATTTTCCGGTCAATACTTATCAATCATTAAAAATTGACAACTTTATTACTGTTTGAATTAGGTTTGATTTTTCTGCTGCGCGTTTGATGGGTGTAAGCGAGTTGATAATTGGCTTAACAATAGTTGCTGCCGGAACCTCACTTCCCGAAGTGTTTACTTCGGCTATTGCAGCGTTTAGAGGAGAGAGGGATATTGCGGTTGGAAATGTAGTTGGGAGTAATATTTTCAACCTGCTCGGCGTACTTGGGTTTACTGCATTTATGACTGCTGACGGCTTAAACATCAGTTCACCTCTTGTTTACTTTGATCTGCCGGTAATGGTATTGGTTTCATTACTGTGCCTTCCTATTCTTTTAACAGGTACACTTATAAACCGGAAAGAGGGAGCTTTTCTGTTAGGTTTATATCTCATCTATGTCATATTGTTGTATTCTGTCAGTTAATTGACAGCTGGGTCAATGAGCGGATTTCTACTAAATTTGATGTTTCTGTCAGTCTCAACGATGGAACCGGAGTAAATGTGCATGAGAGATTCTATTTGAATGGAAATCTATAAACAGGTTTGAGCGAGGCTTTACCGGACTTTTCTTTTGGTAAGGCTGGACAACACGGTTGAAAATGATTTTTATAAAACTGAGTAAAAGTCGTGAAAACTCAGTGTTGGTGGTGAAGCAATATCCATCTGCTTTGTAGGGAAATTCCTTACTTATGTGAAGGGATATTTATGATTCATCTTGTAAATTTTTTGACTATAGTGATAGAATAAGTGATCCGTTCTTTTAATTTTGAGTGAAAATAGAGTGGGTAATTTCAGCGTTTAATTTGAGTAGAAGTCTGAGTTGTGAGGTAATTTGTATGACCGTACAAACTTCAACAGATAGCAAGAATATCATTGATTGCATCCAGCATGGAGTCATAATTACGGACTTAAAAGGCCGGATCATATATACAAATTCAGCTGCAGACAAAATTTTCGGTTACGGAGAAGATCAAATCAAGGGGAAATTTATTCGAAGTTTATATGGAGACGAAGATGTTACACCATTTTTAAAAGTCGTAAAAACTTGCTTTCATGGTGAATCTGTAAAGGGAAATTGGCACGGTATAAAAAGTAATGGGACGAAGGTTTGGCTGGATGTGCGTGCTAAAAAGGTGGATAATGTAGATGGATTTCCCGGATGTGTTATTTCAATTGTAGAGATAGATAAATTGATCCAGACAAAAGAAAAGCTGAAAGAAGTCAAGGCTCTTTCCCAAAATGTTTTTGAAAGTTCAACAGATGCTATTATTACCTTTGACAAAGATGGTAGTATTTTGAGTTCAAACAGAGCTCTTAGGGATCTGTTTAGTTACAAAAAATCAGAACTTGAAGAACAGTCGCTTAATTTTTTATTACTGACACAATTCAATGAAGATGATGAAGATAAACTCCTCGGTCTTGATTTGTCTGTTGATAAGAATTTGACGGGAGAGAGCAAAGAGATGCGGGGAAGAAACAAAAACGGAGAACTTTTCCCGATTGAAATTACAGTAAGTAGAGTTGCCTGGAGAAATAAAAAGATATTTACCGGTATTATTCGTGATTTAACTGCTCGCAGAAATCTTGAACGGCGTATAATTGAATCGGGCCAGGAAGAGAGACGCAAAATCGGAAGTGACCTGCATGATGGATTAGGGCAAATGTTAACCGGAACCCGAATGCTGACTGAAAATCTTGCAAAAAAATTAAAAATAGAAGGATCGAAAGCTGCTGAAGATGTGGAAGAGATTGCAATGATGATTCGGGAAGCGGATGAGTTTGCAAGAACACTGGCCCGGGGAATGGTTCAGGTCGATATAGAAAAAAAAGGATTGAGTGTTGCTATTCAGGAACTTTGTGAACAAACTAAAAAATTAACCGGGGTGTCTTGTGAATTTCATGATTTTGAAGATGCCGAAGTATATGACCACAATCTGGCCTTGCACCTGTATAGAATTACCCAGGAGGCCATTAACAACGCCATCAGGCATGGCAAGCCGGACAATGTAAAAGTGAGGCTTTCAAATAATGAACGCCATACCGCCCTTTATATAGTAGATGACGGAACCGGATTTTCAGAGGAGAAAATACCTAATGAAGGATCGGGAATTGAAATAATGAAATACAGAGCCCGGGTGATGGGCGGTATATTTGAAATCATCAGAACAACGGATGAGAAGACACAGATTCGATGTGTTATTCCAAATAACATGCAACATTTTGAATAAAAAAGAGGGCGAAATGACAAATCCATTCAAAAAGAGAATCTTAATCGTTGATGATCACCCTATGATGCGAAAAGGTTTAGCCAGTACCCTGGAAATGGAGTCTGATTTGGAAGTGACA
>NZ_JAWLDW010000118.1:0-8042 GCF_041686455.1 Rhodohalobacter sp. | reverse complement strand
CATGGAGTGATATGAACGGGATTTTAAGCAGAAAGCAGGCGGCCACAAGAAAGATGATCTCATCTGAGGATGGTCCACAGATAAGAAGAGGTTTTTCCTCTGAAAAATAAATTCCATTCGTTTTCTCCGCCAGCCAGCTCGTAAATCCAAATAGATTCTCGTACGTATAATTCTCTTGTTCCGACGTTAAAAAAGTCAGCTCTTTGTCAGGCTTCTTAAAAGTTGGAGTATTGAAATGCCCGGCACTCATTGTTCAATAGAGTTTATGTTGTAAGTAAAATCAATCAACGGATTTATAAAATTTGTTATTCAAATCGGCGATTTTGGTAGAGTAAAACCCGGATTTTGGAAGTTTTAACCTGCCAGATGAAATTAAGTTCTCGCGAGAAAGATCGGTTTCAAAAAAGCGGCCGGTATTGAGTCCATGAGCCATGTTAGGAGCTCCAAGAACAGACGCAACAGAAGCAACCATTTTTCTGCCGATGGATGATTCCAATGCCGTAGTAATAACAATCCTATTAAAATGAGTTCTTTGGAGAACTAATGTTTCAAATAAATCAAATAAATTTCCCAGAACCGACGGTTTGATAACAATTACCGTTTCGGGCAGTTTTTTGAGCACTTTTTGTAAGTGAAGAATATTTTTAGTGGATTCATCCAATGCAATCGGAATTGCAGATTTTTGGATTAATTGAACTGTAGATTGAAGGTCTGAAAATGGGAACGGCTCTTCGATGTACTCAATATTGAGTTCTACAAACTGCTTTACAATATCTGAAAATTGATCGGCCGGCCATGATTGATTAGCATCAATTCTAAATTTACAATCCTGTTCTGCAGTTTCATTGAGTACCTTTAGAGTTTTAAGGAGGTGATCAACCGGAAAACCGGATTTAAGTTTATATGTTCTGAATCCCTTATCGTAGCTCTTTTTAAAATGTCGAATCGTATCATCCACTTCCTGAATAGGAAGCACGTCATTCACAAGGATTTTTGACGGTTTTCTTACTTCGAAAAGATGAAACAGAGATCTCTGATTTCTTTCCGAAAAGAGTTGGACACCCAAAAAACTCAGCGCAAATTGCAGTGATGGCAGGTTCGGAAGTTGTTTTAAAAAAAGCTTCAGCTCCTTGAGCGAAAACGGTTCAGAAAAAAAAGTATCCAGTGATTCTTTTTGATCACTGACTGCGGTTTTGACTTCGTTTAGGCTTTCATGGGAGAATCCCGGAAGAGGAGCAGCTTCGGTGATTACTTCTGTAGCACTGTCCGAGTAACGAATGAGAATCCCCTCTCTGTGATGAACCACTCCGGATCCGGTCACAAAAGGTTTTAAAAAAGGGAGTCGGTATGTGAATATTTCGATCAAGTTTTAAATAATCAATCCGGCTGCAAACAAAAAACCGAAGAATACCATCAATTTGGACGTTCTTTCGAGGGTGTTGTTCAATGTTCGCTTATCCTCATGATACCAAACTTCTTTGTTTAAATTCCAGGCAAAGAAAAGAGACAGGTAGGGAAGCATGATAAAAATCGAATAGTCTAAAATATGATAAAAAAAGACGGGCGTCAGATAAGCCAGTGCTATCATTACTACATACTCTATTTTAAGAGCATTTTCTCCAAACAGGACTCCCAAAGTTCGTTTGCCTGAAACTTTATCCTGTTCAACATCCCTCAGATTATTAACTACTAAAATGTTGACGCAAAGTGCACCTACCGGAACAGATGCCCAAAAAGCGTGCATGTTCCACTCCAGAGTGTTTACATAGGTCGTACCCATCACAGCAACAAAGCCGAAAAAAATAAATACGAATATGTCGCCAAGGCCATTGTAGCCGAGAGGAAACGGTCCGCCCGTGTAGAGAATACCAAATAGAAGAGATAACAGGCCGATCCATAAAATGACCCAGCCTCCGATCCAAACGAGATACAACCCGGCTAAGAAAGCAATGAACATGGTAATTGAGGTAGCCCTAAGCATCGACCGTGGGGTAACGGCTCCGGAAGAGGTTGCCCGTTCAAATCCAATCCGGTCATCTGTATCTGCGCCTTTAACAAAATCGAAATAGTCGTTGGCGAAATTGGTGCCAATTTGAATTGCAAAAGCACAAAACATGGCAACAAGAGTTGCAAGCCACGTTAAAGAGTCCAGCCGGAATGCGATGGATGCACCAACAAGCACAGGGATAAATGCAGCTGCCAGGGTTTGGGGACGGGCCGCTGAAAGCCACACTTTAAATGTAGATGTTTTCAAAAAAATTATTGGTTACACGGTTGAAAATGGTTTGCTAAAGATACAGAATGAAAGAGAGCCTTAAAAAAATTCAAGCAATAACCGGTTAGGGTAAATAAGTTTTGTTTGAAGACAAGCTGGAAGCGCTTTTATGTTAATTAATAATTTAGAAGTTATATAAAACATAAATAAATAAGGAATTATAAAATTACTAAGAAATAATTTTAATTATTTTCAAACACTGATATATTTCCGCTGTTCAAAACCCCGAACCAAAATTTTAAAAAAATAATGACTCAAACAATACGTCGCTACGATACACTTGCAGCTGCCAGAAACTGGAACCCACAGGCCAACGGTGATTTTCAGCATATGAATATTACAGAGGTTTTTGGTAAGTACACACTAACACTTGAAGATCTCAGAGAACGGCTTCCAAAAATAGTTTGGAAAGAATTGAAAAAGACTGTTCAGGAAGGTCAGCAACTTGATCTTTCAGTAGCTGATGCGGCAGCTTTAGCTATGAAAGAGTGGGCTATAGAAATGGGTGCCACACACTTTACCCACTGGTTTCAGCCGTTAACAGGAGCAACGGCAGAAAAACATGACAGTTTTATTACGCCGAACCAGGGAGGCGGTGCGGTATCAGAATTTTCCGGAAAAGATTTAATACAGGGAGAACCGGATGCATCCAGTTTTCCAAGCGGTGGTCTGAGAGCTACATTCGAAGCGCGTGGATATACTGCCTGGGATCCGACATCCCCGGTTTTTTTAATTGAGAACCAAAATGGAAAGTATCTCTGCATTCCAACTGCATTTGCTTCATGGACAGGTGAAGCCCTTGACCATAAAACACCGCTATTGCGATCTATAGAAACGCTGGATAAACAGGCCAAACGCGCACTTGCACTGTTTGGAGTAGATTCAAAAAGAGTAACTTCTACAGTAGGTTGTGAGCAGGAGTATTTTCTGATTGATCAGGAGTTTTTCTATCGCAGACCGGATTTAATGACATCCGGCCGAACTTTAGTGGGAGCTAAGCCACCTCGCGGTCAGGAGTTGGATGATCACTATTTTGGATCCATTCCTGATAGAGTTCTTTCGTTTATGCTGGAAGCTGAGCGTGAACTTTACAAGTTGGGTATTCCTGTAAAAACCCGCCACAATGAGGTTGCTCCGGGACAATTTGAAGTAGCACCGATTTTTGAAAACTGCAATATTGGAGCGGACCATCAGCAGTTGATGATGATTGTTCTGAAGAAGATTGCTAAAAAATATGGATTTGAGTGTCTGCTTCACGAAAAACCGTTTGACGGCTTGAACGGCAGCGGCAAGCACCTGAACTGGTCTCTCAGCACAGCAGAGGGAATGAATCTTTTAGAACCGGGTGAAAGTCCACACGAAAATATGCAGTTCCTGTTTTTCTTTTCGGCAGTACTGAGTGCTGTTTATAAGCATCAGGATCTGTTGAGGATTTCGATAGCCAGTGCAAGTAACGACCACCGGCTTGGAGCGAATGAAGCTCCGCCTGCAATTATTTCGGCATATATTGGTGAGCAGCTGGAAGATATCATCAAACAGTTACTGAATGGCGGTTTGAAAAAATCGATGAAGTCCGGTTTGATGGGTTTAGGTTCACCGGTACTGCCTACTATTCCGAAGCATGCGGGAGATAGAAACCGAACATCTCCATTTGCATTTACCGGCAATAAATTTGAATTCAGGGCGGTTGGCTCAAGTCAGTCAGTATCCTTCCCGATTGTGGTTCTGAATACGGCGGTATCTGAGGCGATCGATACCATGTGTACAAGCCTGGAGAAGAAGATGGAAGAAAAAGATCTGGAACTTTCTCTCAAAGAAGTATTGGTAGAGACAATGAGTGAAGCCAGGGATATCATCTTTAACGGGGACGGTTATTCTGACGACTGGCAGAAAGAGGCTGAAAAGCGTGGATTGTTAAATCTGAAATCGACCGCTGATGCACTGCCTCAATTAACCAGTGAGAAGAACATTAATTTGTTTGAAAAGTATGATGTGATGACAGCTCGCGAAATACACTCACGTCTCGAAATTTGGGCTGAACAGTACGTTACGAACCTGAATATTGAAGTGGATACCACAGAGGCGATAGCCAGGACCATGGTTTACCCGGCGGCCATTCGCTATATCAAAGAGCTTGCAGCAGCCGTTAAGGAAACCGGGGATCTAGGTCTTGATAACTATGGTTCTAAGGAGATGCTGACAACCGTAAATAGTGCATTGAATGATCTGGGACAAGCGATGATTGAACTCAAAAAAGTTCAGGATGATCTGAAAAATGAAAGTCTCATTGGGCTTTGTGTAGAGTACAGGGAAAAGATCATTCCTGCTATGGGCAAGATTCGGGATTCTGTAGATTACCTGGAGCGATATACGGCGGATGATTACTGGCCACTGCCAATCTACAGGGAGATGCTGTTTGTGAAATAGATCTCAATATAAATCAAACCAACTATTTAAGCTCCCTTTCTGAAAGGGAGCTTTTTTTATAGATATTTCACCAGAAATGAATTAATAATTAGGCATTTAGCGGTGATCGATGATTTATTTGAAGTGGTAAAAGATAAATAGGTAAAGTCCACACCTTAATTTTATCCTCACTTATACCTTTCCAATAAGTCACATATGGTGACTGAATTAATACTATCTATTTTGACTGGTGGAGAGGATCTCATTGGGTTATCTAAAAGAAGTTTTATAATGATAGAGACAGAAAAGACCGCCATGATTTGGTTCATTGTGTGGAAGTAGTTCGGTAATGAGAAAGGGGTATTAAAAATCTTCTTTATTTTTTTTTGTTAAAATTATGTCAATCATAATTATATAAATATGATTGGACTATTATGAACATTTAAAACCTTAATTGTTATGATTCAACTAAAATTAAAAGCTATAATTTCACTCGTATTTGTACTTTTTATGTTGTTTACAGTTTCATCAATTAATGGAGACATAAAAGTTAGTTTAACGGGGCAGGATACCTTCGCAAATGAAACTAGAAACATGGATTGGACAGGAAATTGTTCATCATATGAAAATTGTAATAATCCGTATGGAACATGTAATGAATCTGGTGCTCAGTACCAGGATTGTTTACTAGTATGTACCGTTTCAAGAAATTGGGTTTATTGTGATGGTTGTGAAGATTGTGAAGGAGAAGATTAATATTTTTTTAAATATAAAATTAGGTTCAGAAGTCATTCTGTCTTCTGAACCTAATTAATTATGTACATGAAAATAATAAAATATATTATTTGTGTTTTTTTAGTATTAGGATGTTCGAATGAATCCAGTTTAAAATTAAATGGAAATTTACAGCCGTTATACACTTTCGCAAATGGGACTGATGACTATTTGGTAAACCCAATTGGTTTTGTTAGTAATGGTGAGGATTTGATATATGTTTCAGATAATATTCCTTCACAGATAAAAAAATATTCGAAAGATGGTGAATTATTAGAGATCTTTGGAAGACGTGGAAAAGGGCCTGGTGAATTTAACTATCCTGGTGGTTTAGCCTATTTTGATAATAGTATATTTGTAGAGGATAGGGGAAACCTTAGATTTAAAATTCTTACTGAGAATGGTGAAACAAATGAAATTTATAAAATTTTGAACCCCTTTGTAGATTTTACTGTGAATGAAAATTTGGTTTATACTTTTTCACCTCCATCATTCTTTCTCACTAAAAATCTTCAGGAAAGAGATTTAATAACGGTATATAACAGAAATGGCAATATTTCAAACTCATTTGGTGATTTTATTACTTATTCTGAAAAAATTCCTGCAGGAATGAGTTGGCCCTTCCTGCAATTTAGTAATCATCGTTTGCATTCTGTTTTTCAATATTTCCCACTTTATAGAATTTACACTGCAGAGGGTGAATTAGTAAAAGAGTTTGACTTAAGTACATATGTTCAAAAAGATGTCTTGAAAAATTTTGATGAGGAAACATATCTCGACCCCACTTCGCCATCCATGGAAGTTGTATTTCGAGCATTTTATGTCTCCGATAATGGAGTCTATATTGCACATCAAAGTGAAAATATACAAATAGACAAATTTATCTTAAGAGAAGATGAGTTAGAATATCAAAATACCTATTATTACTCTACTAATGAGAATATGACTGTTGTTGAAGATTTTTTCTATCACCAAGAAAGTGACACGTTTTTTATTCTTGAGTACAATGGTCAAGCACACCAAATAACCAGATATGAGATTGTACAGTCAAAATAAATGAAATTAAGAGTAAGATTGAATCAAATAATGTATTCTTAATTATGTTAACCATTACCTAAACCTGTCATAAAGTTAAATCCTCAATAACTCCATCTTTTTCTTTATATATTCTCAACTAAATCTACGCAGCTCAAAATCAAATCGGTTGGGAAATTGAATATTTTAGCGGTTGAACCATTTTACAGTGGATCACATAAAGCATTTCTAAAAGGCTTACAGGAGAACTCCCGTCACAACATCTACTCAGTTAACCTGAACTACAAAGGCTGGAAATGGAGAATGCATGGGGATTCTGTGAAAATGGCTGAGATGGCAAGTCATGTTGAGGAGGAGATAGATCTGTTACTTGTGAGCAGTATGACAAATTTACCGGCTTTTTTAGCACTGACAAACCCAAGATTTGCGTACACGCCAAAAATTATGGTAATGCATGAAAATCAGCTTACCCAGCCGATGCCGGAGGGAGAGGAGCGGGATTTGACCTACTGCCATATCAATTATTTGAGCATGCTTTCGGCCGATAAGCTTCTTTTCTCTTCCAAATTTCACATGCAGGATCTTTTTGAAGCACTCCCCGATTTTTTGAATAATTTCCCGGATGATAAAACATACAATACCGTTCAGCAGATCAAGGATAAAAGTATGGTTATGTATCCCGGTCTGGATCTGAAATATTTTGATAATCAACCGGATACCAGAAGTGAAAATAAACGGCCGGTGATTGTTTGGAATCAGAGGTGGCAGTTCGATAGAAATCCAACCATGTTTTTTAAAGTACTGAATCGACTGAATGATATAGATCTTGAGTTTGATCTGATATTGGCCGGGGATACCAAACATAATAAGCCGGAAGAGTTTGAACGGGCCTGGAAAAGGTTTGGCGACCAGATTACTCACTTTGGCTATGTGGATGATCCGGAGCGATACAGCCAGTTGCTGCACTCAGGTGATATTGTAGTATCTACGGCAACATATGAGTTTTTCTGCGTGGCAATTATGGAAGCTGTTTATTGCGGTTGTCACCCGCTTGTACCGAATCAACTGCACTATCCTGAGCTGATACCGAAAAGTTTACATAAGCCGCTATTGCACTCATCTGTGCTTTATGAGTCTGAAGATGAGTTATTCAGGTATCTTAAAGATATGCTAACCGGCAAAGCTCAGCCGTTGCCTAAAACGTCTCTTCAAAATATTAATAAGCATCTGGACTGGAGCCGGATGATCGGCAAGTATGATGCACTATTTGATGAGCTTGCAAAAACCGAAAGTGTTGCCTCGTTTTAATTTTTTCTCAGAAATTCGTCTGACGACTATTCTAAAACTGGGCTATTCAATCAAAAATGTTCAGAGGTCGGACGAAATTTTTAAGCCGAGCGCCCAAAATATTGATTTGCATTCTCTGAACAACATTCGCATTGGACCGCCTCAATTCTATTTGCTGCTGATATTAATGCTCTCTGTTCGGCGGAGAATTTGTATGCCTTGTTCAATCCCCAAGCTTCCGCTTAGGGCTATGATCTGTTCGCTC
>NZ_JAWLDW010000117.1:0-8043 GCF_041686455.1 Rhodohalobacter sp. | reverse complement strand
GAGAAATTAATGGATCAATCGGAGTTTAAGGCTGAAGAAATCACACACCTGATTACCGTTTCCTGTACCGGATTTTACGCCCCGGGCCCGGATTACGATATTATCAAAGGGCTGGAGCTTTCTCCTAAAACAGAGCGATACCATCTCGGATTTATGGGATGTTATGCCGCTATTCCGGCTCTGAAGATGGCAAATCAGATCTGCATGGCCAATCCTAAAGCAAATGTGTTGGTGGTGTCAGTAGAACTATGCACGCTCCATTTTCAGGCAAATCCCAAAATGGATGATCTGCTTTCGGCCTCTGTGTTTGCTGACGGTGGTTCCGGGGCGATTGTCAGCAGTCGGAAACCAAATCATACTTCTTTTCAAATTGACGGGTTCGCTTCTGCTATCACTGAGAAAGGCAAAGATGATATGGCATGGTCGATCGGTGATACCGGATTTAATATGGTGCTTTCAAACTATATTCCGGATCTGCTAGAGGAGGGACTGCATCCGTTTTTGGATCCTGTTCTAGAGCAATATCAGTTAACTCTTGATGATATCAAATTGTGGGGAGTTCACCCGGGAGGGCGAGCCATTCTGGACAAAGTTGAAAAGACATTTTCATTACCGGATAACGCGCTTTCTGCTTCCAGAAATGTCCTGTCAAATTATGGCAATATGAGCAGTGCCACCGTACTCTTTGTCTTGAAAGAGTTACTTGAAAAACCGTCAAGCTCAGAATATGAACGGACACTGGCGATGGCCTTCGGGCCGGGTTTGACGTTGGAATCAGCTCTGCTTACCAAATCAACCGTTTCCTGATGCCTCTTATTTTTAAAGAACGAGAACCCAATCTTACTGAATGGATGGATCGACCGGATTGTGATCAGGAAAAACTTTTCAATACTTACAGGCAGTTCTATACAATTAATAATTTACTTTCCGGGTGGAGCAGTCTATTCAATCACTACCTGAAGCCAATTATCAAAGCAAATAATGGAAAAATATCCATTTTGGATATTGGTTGTGGCGGCGGTGACATTTTGAAGCACCTGGATAAATTATGCCAAAAGGAAGGGTTTAATGTGAAGCTCACCGGAATTGACCCCGATCTTAGAGCTAAAGAATTTTTCGAAATGAATCTCAACAACACAGAGATTCAGTTCAGACAGAAAACGACAAACCAATTGGTCGAAGAAGGTGCTTGCTTCGATATTGTAATTTCCAATCATCTGCTCCATCATTTGATGAATAATGAGGTCAAATCCCTCTGCATCGATTCAGAAAAGTTGGCTGAACAACTCGTACTGTTTAACGACATTGAGCGAAGCGATATCGGCTATGGACTATTTGCTTTATCAACTCCGCTGCTCTTTCGAAATAGTTTTATCTCAGCTGACGGTAAAATATCCATCAGGCGAAGCTTTAGAAAAGGTGAGCTGCAAGAACTTGTTCCTGAAGCATGGAACGTAAAACGTAAATTTCCTTTCAGGCTATTAGCCATTCATCAAAAAAAGAGAAATTGATGGATAAAGTGGATGTTATCATTGTCGGCGGCGGACCTGTAGGACTGTACCTTGCAGGGAGATTGTTGCAAAGCGGATTTTCGTGCAGGGTGTTCGAACAAAGAGAAAAAATCGACATCCACTCCAAATCATTGGGAATTCACCCGGTCTCGCTGGATCTTTTTGATCGTGCCGGTATAACCCAACCATTTCTGAAAGAGGGCCTGAAAATTGAGTTTGGGCTCGCTTTCTTCGACGAAGATCCTGTCGGTGAAGTCAGTTTTCAGTCCTGCCCGCCTCCTCACTCCTACATCCTCGCAATTCCTCAATGGAATACCGAAACACTTCTGGAAAAGTGGGTTAAAACACTCGATTCTGAAGTACTTGTCCGAGGTGCTAAGGTTGAACAACTTGAGAATTCAGACCACCAAGTTTCTGTAACCTACTCCATCAAAGAAAGTACTCATAAAATCTCATCTGATTATGTGATAGGATGTGACGGGAAAAACAGTTTTGTACGAAATTCCTGCGACATCTCATTTGATGGGAGCTCCTATCCGGATACCTACATAATGGGAGATTTTGATGATAACACTGCGTTCGGAGAAAATGCAGCCGTATTTCTTCATAGAGATGGTCTCGTAGAATCTTTCCCGTTGCCGAACGGTCAGCGCAGATGGGTAGTAAAAACGGATCACTTTATTAAAAATCCCGAGGAGTCACTGATTACCGAGCAGGTTTTCAGGCGAACAAACCTTCATCTTGGAGAGTGTAAAAACTACATGCTAAGTAGTTTTGGCGTCCAGCACCTTTTGGCTGAAACGTTTCATAAAAACAGAGTTCTACTGGCAGGTGACTCTGCTCACGTTGTTAGCCCAATTGGCGGACAGGGAATGAATCTAGGGTGGATCGATGCGGAGGAGTGTTTGAGTACGCTTATCAGAGTTCTGGACAATTCATCAGACAAAGAAGATCACCTGAATGCTTATTCAACTAAACAGAGAAAGATAGCTAAGCAAGTAGCCAAGAGAGCTGAAATAAATATGAGACTGGGGCGAAAGGAATCAGCAAATTTCTGGACCAGATCAGGCTTAAAAATAGTTTTAAAATCCCCCCTTAAACATCTTTTAGCGCGAATTTTTACAATGAGAGGTCTTGGCAGCTGGCCAATTTAAGATTTTATTCAGATAAAAAAGTAATCATAAACCTTGCTCCGCCAACACCCTCAACCAAAATCTGAGCATCCAGTTTTTTCAATAGCTCTTCCACAATCCACATTCCGATTGACTCTCCTTTTTCAAACTTAAAGTCTTCCGGAAGCCCAACTCCGTTATCCGATACCTCAAGTTTAACCTGATTATCTTCTCGAGTAAGTATGATTTGAATCTTACCCTCTTGTTCGTCCTCAAGAAATGCATGCTTATAGATGTTGATCAAAAGCTCATTTATGATCAAACCGCAGAGAAGAGCCTGCTCCTGACGCACTTCAACCTTATCGCTTTTTAGTTCCAGTTTTACATTGTAGAGTATAGAGTGCATGGTTTCCTGAATAGTCTCGGAAAGTTGCCTCAAATAGCCTCCCAGCTCCACACGATTTTCCAGATTCTTTTCGCTCAGCATCTCATGGAGCTTGGCCATCGACTTAATTCTGTGCGCCACGTCGCTCAGCACATCTTTTGGATTTCCGGATTCCATGTCCATCGCTTCAGTTTCTACAATAGACAGAATTACCTGAAGGTTATTTTTTATTCGATGGTGAATTTCCGCAATGATGGTGTCTTTTTGTTTCAGGCGGTCATGGAGTCTGTCAATCATACGAGTCCGTTCAATGGCACTGGTAATGTGTGATGCCAATGCCTGCATAACGGGCACATCCCTGGTTGTAAATTCATTTCCATCCCTTCGATTAAGCGCCTGCATCACACCGATAACGTCATTTTCCCGGTTTATGAGCGGGACACAAATAATATTACGCGTTTTAAAACCTTCTACTAAATCTCCATAGAAATGCTCTGATTCAGATGGATTGTTCGTCAGGTAGGGTCTTTTTTGGGATACTACCCATCCTGAAATTCCTTTGTCTTTTGGAATGCGTTTACCTGCAATGTCGGTTTTTACAGGCCCTGTAGGCATACTAACGTAGAGCTCTCCTGTATCTTTATCGATAAGCATCAACGAGCTTGCTTCAGAATTCATAATCAGGCGAATTGCCTCCATACTCTCAACCAAAACAGACTTAAACTCTTTGGTTTGATTGATTCCCTCTATAGTATCGAGCAGCAAGCGGAGATTGTTGTCTGGCAGAGCTTCAAAGCTCTCTTCTTCGATGTTTTGTTTCATTGGTTCCATGATACCCCATTATTTATTTACACCTTATGTATAAATAATTTTTGCGATAAAGGCTAACCGTAAAATAAATTGATTGGATTACTCCGGAAACGTAATTGTAAATCGAGCACCGGGATCGTTTAGTACAGTCATGTCTGCATTAAGTTTTTGAAGCAACTCACGCACTATCCACATTCCGATAGATCTCTTGGATTGAATAGAAAAATCATCCGGTACACCGATACCGTTGTCTGCCACGCTTAAAATGACAAGACCTTCGTCACTTGCGACGTTGACTTCAATTGCATTGACATTTTTTGTCCCCTCCAATTGAGCGTGCTTATATACGTTAATAAGAAGCTCATTTAGAATCAGACCGCATAAAAGAGCTTTATTCTGTGATACAGAAATTTCATTGCCTGATACACCTATTTTTATGTCAAGCATGTTGAAACTCATTGAGTCTTCAATTTTTTGGGCCAAACCTTTAGTATACGTGTAAAGATCTATTCTCTCTTTTACCTTTTTCTCAACCAGTAGATCGTGAAGCTTAGCCATCGATTTCATTCTCATCTCTATTTTTCTAAAGAGCTCGTTGGCTTTTTCGTCTGCTATTTGTTTAACGTCCTTTTGTATCTGATCTGAAAGAGCTTGTAAATTGTTTTTAACCCGATGATGAATTTCAGCAATCATGACATCTTTTTGCTGAATGGTATCTCTCATTGAATCAATTTTTTTCGTTCGTTCAATAGCAATGGTAATATGAGTTGCAAGTGCCTCAAACACCGGGATTTCAATCTCCAGGTAATCTTTACCATCACGTTTGTTCATTGCCTGAAGAATCCCAATCACGTCTCCATTTCGATTTATGAGGGGGACACACATCAAATTTTTTGTTGTAAAACTCTCAACCAGGTCACCATAAAAGTGTTCGGATTTTTTAACATCATTTGTCAAGTAAGGCTTCTGATTGATCAACACCCAACCGGCAATACCTTTTTCTTTTGGAATGCTTTTACCGGCAACCTCTTTTTTTACCGGCCCTGTGGGCACGCTAATAAATAATTCACCTTTTTCATCATCAATCAGAAAAAGTGAACTCGCTTCTGAGTCCATAACCTGCCGTGTTGCCTCCATACTTTCATGCAAAACCGTCTTGAACTCATTGGTATTATTGATACCCTCAAGAGTTTCAAGAATGAGCGAAAGGTTCTCTTTTTCAAGGTTTTTGTGAAGATTTTCACTTTTAGATTTACCCTCTGTCATAACTTTAAATCGAGCATTTATGTGTTAACTTTGATCTTGCACAATTAACGAATAATTAAGGACTTTTTATACGCATAATTTTTCTCGGCCCTGTAAGAAACAAAAACCCCCGAAGTTTTCACTACGGAGGTTTTTGAAATGATCACGAATCAATAAATCAGGATTCTTTTTTCTTATCCTCTTCCACATAGTCTAAAAGAACTTTGTGGAGGATACCTCCATTTCGGTAGTAATCCACCTCAACCGGCGTATCAATTCGGCAATCGGTCATAAACTCGATTACTTCACCATTCTCTTTGGTGGCCGTCACTTTGATCTCATCGCGGGCTTTCACATTATCATCCACTTGGATGTCAAACGTTTCGGTTCCATCCAATCCAAGTGAATCGGCACTGTCGCCCTCCTTAAACTGCAGCGGCAGTACGCCCATCTGGATCAGGTTTGATCGGTGAATGCGCTCGTAAGAAACAGCAATTACCGTCTTAACTCCCAGAAGATTGGTTCCTTTGGCTGCCCAGTCGCGGGATGACCCTGTTCCGTACTGAGTTCCTGCTAAAGCTACAAGGGGCGTATCAGACTCTTTATACTTCAGTGATGCTTCGTAAATGGTGGTAATCTCATCATCAGGAAAGTACTTGGTAAAACCACCCTCTTTGCCGGGTGCAAGCTGATTTTTAAAGCGTACATTGGCAAATGTACCACGAGTCATTACGCGATCATTACCTCGTCGGGAGCCATATGAGTTAAAGTCTTTCTCTTCTACTCCCTTTTCGATCAGATACTTACCTGCAGGACTCTCTTTTTTGATATTCCCGGCAGGAGAAATGTGATCGGTCGTTATGGAGTCGCCAACTTTCACAAGAACCCTGGCTCCTTTAATTGGTTTGATAGGATCAGGATTTTCTTTCATTCCTACAAAGAATGGAGGCTCTTGGATGTAAGTTGATTCTTCGCTCCAGTTGAATAGATCTCCGCCTGAAACCGGAATATCATCCCATGTTTCAGATTCAAAAATATCGCTGTACATCTCATCAAACAGCTCAGGCCGAATAGCAGAATCCAGATGCTCGGCAATCTCTTCGGTTGATGGCCAGATTTCTTTCAGGTACACATCATTTCCATCTTTGTCTTTACCGATAGGATCTTTTTCCAGATCGATATTCACGGTTCCGGCAAGCGCGTATGCGACAACCAGCGGCGGCGAAGCAAGATAATTCGCTTTCACCCACGGATGGATACGCCCTTCAAAATTTCTGTTTCCGGAAAGAACACCGGCAGCAATCAGGTCGCCCTCTTTAATGGCTGTTTCCACAGCTTCGGGAAGCGGACCTGAGTTACCGATACAGGTTGTACATCCGTAGCCAACCAGGTTGAAACCGAGTGTGTCCATGTACTGAGTTAATCCTGCTTCTTTCAGATATTCTGTTACTACACGTGAACCCGGTGCAAGGGATGTCTTCACATACGCAGGTACTTTAAGCCCTTTCTCAACGGCTTTTTTCGCAACAATACCGGCACCCAGCATTACACTTGGGTTCGATGTGTTAGTACATGAAGTGATAGCTGCAATTACAACATCACCATGCTGCATCTCAATTTCCTGGCCATTCTTAAAGGTACCTTTGTTAGCCAGTTTCTCCTGAGTGAGATTAAAGCCCATCGTTGGATTATCACTCGTAAGTGACATCTCAAAAGCTTTCTTCATATTATTCAACTTGATGCGGTCGTGAGGAAGTTTTGGCCCTGCAAGTGAGGTATCAACGGTCCCCAGATCCAGTTCAAGCGTAGATGTAAATTCCGGATCAGGTGTATCATCAGTTCTGAAAAGTCCCTGCTCTTTGGTGTAAGCTTCAACCAATTTCACGAGCTCGTCCGAACGACCGGTTCTGCTCATATAACGGAGTGACTCCTCATCAATCGGGAAGAAACCCATCGTTGCTCCATATTCAGGAGACATGTTCGCAATGGTTGCCCGATCCGGGAGGCTCATATTACTGATGCCGGCACCATAGAATTCTACAAACTTACCGACCACTCCATGCTCACGAAGCATTTGAGTTACCGTCAGCGTCAGGTCAGTTGCAGTAATACCTTCCCGAAGTTTTCCAGTCAATTTCATTCCTACTACTTCAGGTACAAGCATGGATATTGGTTGTCCCAACATAGCTGCTTCCGCTTCAATCCCGCCAACACCCCAACCAAGAATACCGAGTCCGTTAATCATGGTTGTGTGAGAGTCGGTTCCTACTAACGTATCCGGATAAGCTACTGTTGACCCGTCATCTTCTTTTCGGGTAAATACTCCTTTTGCGAGGTATTCAAGATTCACCTGGTGAACAATTCCGCGCCCCGGAGGCACAACACGAAAATTATCAAAAGCCTCTTTACCCCATTTCAGAAATTCGTATCGTTCACGGTTACGCTCCATTTCCTTTTCCACATTAAACTCAAGAGCATAATCCTGTCCAAACATATCCACCTGAACAGAGTGATCAATAACCAGATCTACCGGAACCTGCGGATTGATGGATGTCGGGTTACCACCCATTCTGTCCATTGCTGAACGAAGTGCGGCCAGATCCACAACAGCCGGAACGCCGGTAAAGTCCTGCAATACTACACGAGACGGTTTAAAAGGAATTTCACCCTGTGGTTTTTTGGCGTTATAACCGGCCAGAAGTTTAATGTCGTTTTCAGTGATTGCAAAGCCATCATACTCTCTCAATACAGCTTCAAGTAATATTTTAATGGTAAACGGAAGCTTGCCAATATTACCATAACCAAGTTTTTCGAGTTTTTTAAGGCTATAAAGGTGAGCCTCTCCCGAACCCGTTTTAAACGGCGTCTTGGTTTGTTGGAGTGGGTTGTCAGTTGTCATAAATCCTCTGTGCTTTCAAGATGTTAAAAGTCCTACTTGTCTTATCATCTTAAAATATGGTTTTTTTGAGATAATATCTTT
>NZ_JAWLDW010000116.1:0-8077 GCF_041686455.1 Rhodohalobacter sp. | reverse complement strand
CGGTTTGGCCATTTATTCCTGAATGATGGAGTATGGAATGGAGAGAGAATTTTACCGGAAGGCTGGGTGGAGGAGAGTACTTTGCCTTATTCAGTTTTTGATGAAGACCGTTACGATCAGGGAGGATACGGATATATGTGGTGGGTTTCGGTTGACGGCCGCCATTTTGGAAGTGTAGAGAGCGTACCGGAAGGAACTTACACGGCTCGAGGCGCACGAGGACATATATTGGCGGTTGCACCAAGCATGGATCTGGTTTTTGTCCATAGAACCGATACAGCGGTTTCGGGTCAGAGAACCTCTTATGATGATATTGGCAGAGTTTTTGAGCAGGTGGTTAACTCCTACAATGGAGATACAAGATGAGACTCAGAACTACTGCAAAACCGCTTATGAAATTGGCAATTTTCATCCTTTTCATTGGACTGAATGCAGATGTATTTGGTCAGTCAGACTCATACAAGGATGAAATAGAACAGCTTTCTAAAAAGGAATTGATAAAAAGTGCATTTCAATATATTGAGCAGATAGATTCTAAAACTACGGAAGATCTGATTATGCTTACCGAAATTCCGGCCCCACCTTTTAAAGAGGAACGGAGAGCAGAAAAATATAAAGAAATGCTCCGGGAAGCCGGTGCCGATTCTGTATGGATAGATGAGGTAGGGAATGTTTTAGGTCTCAGAAAGGGAAGTGAAGGTGAGAAAACAGTTGCACTGAACGGCCACTTGGATACCGTCTTTCCGGAAGAAACAGATGTAACGGTAAAGATGCGCGGAGACACACTGTACGCTCCTGGAATCGGAGATGACTCTCGTGGACTAATGGTAGCGCTCACGGTTCTCAGGGCAATGGAACATGAAAATATTCAAACCCGCGACGATGTTATTTTTGTAGGAACCGTTGGCGAGGAAGGGTTGGGTGACCTTAGAGGAGTGAAGCATCTTTTTAGTGAATCGGGTCCTGGTATTGATTCCTGGATTGCCGTTGACGGAGGGAGCATCGGAAGGATTGTCAATCAGGCACTTGGGTCGCATCGATATCGGGTGACATTTGAAGGACCCGGTGGTCATTCGTGGGGTAGCTTTGGGCTTGCAAATCCGGCACACGCATTGGGAAGAGCTATGCACTATTTCAGTTTGGAGGCGGATAAATTTACGAGTGATGGTCCCAGGACCAGCTATAATGTTGGGCGGATTAACGGAGGTACTTCCGTGAACTCAATTCCTTTTGAGACATGGATGGAGGTGGATATGCGCTCGGTAAGCAATGAAAGTCTGGAGCAGATTGATGAGATCTTTCAAGAAGCGATGTTGAAAGCACTAGATAAAGAAAATGAAATGCGTCGACGGGGACCGGAACTCACAGTGGATATTGAAATGATCGGGGATCGTCCTTCCGGAGAGATAGAATCGTCAAATCCACTGGTGCAGCGGGCAATGGCTACGGCACAGTATTTTGGTTCAGATCCAAGTTTAACCCGCAGCTCAACAGATTCAAATATCCCAATCTCATTAGATATTCCTGCAGTTACAATTGGCAGAGGCGGTGCAGGTGGTAACGGGCACTCCCTAAACGAGTGGTGGTTGAATAAAGATGGTCATTTGGCCATTCAACGAGCTCTGCTGCTTGTGGTTAGTGAAGCCGTATTATCCCAATAACGTTTAAAATGAAAGAGAAAATGAAATTGATTCATCAAAAACCCATTGCCACTGCAGTTGTCATTTTACTGGGGGTGTTGTTTATACAGGGATGCAGTCCGGAAAATGAGCAGGTGATTGAACCGGGCCAGGGAGTATTTGTTTTTGATAATTACGAACCACTTTCAGATAAACCTATCAGAGTATTTACATATAGCCCGGAAGGTGATATAACAACGATGCCCATCCTGTTTGTAATGCACGGTACGCTTAGAAACGCCGATGATTATCGCGATAACTGGATTGAAATTGCAGACGAGCACAACGTACTGATAGTGACTCCGGAATTCAGTGATGAGGACTTCCCGGGCTCAAGAGGATACAATCTGGGTGGTATGTTTGATGAAGACGGGAATCAGGTTGATGAGGAGTTTTGGGCCTATTCACTCATAGAGCCAATTTTTGATCACGTTGTGGAGTTGACCGGAAGTGAACAGACAGGCTATGATATTTTTGGTCATTCTGCAGGTGCTCAGTTTACACACAGATTATTCCTGTTTAAGGAGGGCTTGAGGGCAAAACACGTCATTTCTGCGAATGCGGGATGGTATACACTCCCCGATTTTGACATAGAATTTCCATACGGTTTAAATAATACGGCAGTCGATCAGGAGAAGTTGAACCTGAGGTTGGAGAGCCGGTTACTGATTCAGTTAGGTGAAGAGGACACCGACCCCGAAGATCGCTATCTGCGAACAAGTGAAGAGGCGATGGCTCAGGGTAATCACCGTTTCGAACGTGGGCATAATTTTTTATCCGTTGCAGAAGAGATGGTTCAAGATAATGAACTGGAATTGCAATGGTTCATCCGAACAGTACCTGATGTGGGGCATGATAATGCAAAAATGGCTATCGACATCGCTGACTACCTATTTGGAAATGGAAATCAATAATAATCGAAAACGATAAAAATCAGATCGGAGGTATCGCTTTCGATCAGGAAAGGAAATATGAAAATAGCTCAGCTACTAATTCAAACCTTGTTGATCCTGACTTTTTCAGGAGTTTTTTCAGCATGTTCAGCAACCGGTTCTGCCGTAGATGGTGACAGGATGGCTCAGGAAGAAACAGAACACTTCGACATCCTCGTCAAGAATGGGAAAGTGTTGGATGGAACAGGTAATCCCTGGTTCTATGCAGATATAGGAATCAATGGCGACCAGATTGTTTGGATAGGCAAATCAGATAACATTACGGCCGATGAAGTGATTGACGCCTCCGGCCTATACGTTTCACCGGGCTTTATTGATGTCCATACTCATGCAGGGTCGGGACTGGCATCGGAGTCTTTGAGTCACGGCAGGCCGTTGCTGGCTCAGGGTTTAACCACGGTGATGATTAATCCGGATGGCGGCGGAAAATTAGATATAGCCGGGCAACGGGCCTCACTGGAAGAACACGGTATTGGGGTGAATGTAGTTCAATTTGTTCCGCATGGCAGTGTGAGAAGGGAGGTTTTAGGACAAGCCAACCGGGCGCCCAGTTCAGATGAGCTGGAGCAAATGAAATCAATTGTGGAAGAGGGCATGAAAGAAGGAGCTTTTGGGCTCTCAAGTGGACTATTTTACACGCCGGCTGCCTATGCTGAAATAGAAGAGGTCATTGAACTTGCGAAAGTAGCTTCAAAATATAATGGTGTTTACAGCAGCCACATTCGGGATGAATCCGATTACAACGTTGGATTGATTTATTCCGTGGATGAGGTGATTCGGGTCGCTGAAGAGGCTGAGCTTCCTGGAATTGTAACTCACATTAAAGCTTTGGGAACCGGAGTGTGGGGTTACTCGGCAGCAGTGGTAAGCAGAGTTGAAAGGGCAAGGGATCAGGGGATTGAAGTGTATGGCGATCAATACCCCTACCCGGCGTCATCTACAAACCTGACCGCTGTATTGATTCCATCCTGGGCTCGTGAAGGAGGAAGGACTGAAATGCTGAACAGACTCGACGACCCTGAAATGATTGATGATATTAAAGTTGAAATGGAGGCAAACCTGGCCAGGCGAGGTGGTGCCGAAAGTATTCAGATTGCCGACTATTCAGCAGACCGTTCACTTGAAGGTCTTCGCTTGAATGTAATAGCTGATCAGATGGACACCAACGCAATTGATGCGGCTCTGAACATGATAAAAGAACAGAATCCAAAAATTGTCTCATTTAACATGCATGAAGATGATGTGGCTCGTTTTATGAAACAACCGTGGATGATGACAAGCTCCGACGGCGGTTTGGTTGAGATGGGCGAAGGAGTTGTTCATCCACGTAATTACGGCTCTTTTCCACGAAAAATTTCAAAATATGTGAAGGAAGGCAGAACGGTTGATCTGGCTTTTGCAATCCGGAGTATGACCAGTTTGCCTGCGTCGGTGTTTAACCTTCATGATCGTGGATTGATAAAAACAGGACAAATAGCGGATATCACCATTTTTGACCTGGAGCAAATTCAGGATAAAGCCACGTTTGATGATCCTCACCAGCTTTCCGAAGGAGTAGAGTATGTTCTTATTGGCGGAAATTTTGCCATGAAAGCCGGCGAATTCGAGCAGGAGTTGGTTGGAAAAGTTCTCAAAAATAAAATCGATTAAAATCGGAAACAAAACCTTGGAGGTTATTGAAACCTCCAAGGTTCAGTGGCTCCCCCTTCGAAGGGGGTATGGGGGATGATATAGATCTGATTAAAGTTTTAATCTAAATTTTCCGACTCAGTTTGTACAAAGCAGGTCATCCCCCTTGGCCCGCCATTTGGCGGACTCTTCCCCCTTCAAAGGGGGAGTTTTTTATCATAGTTCTCAAATAAAATCAAACCATTAACATGCGATATTTAATACCACTCATTCTTCTCTCAGTTAGTCTTTTTTCCTGCGGAGCTTCTTCATCTGCATCTGAGAATGAACCTGAACCTGAACTTCAACAGCAAGCTGATCCCGATGACCTATCTCAGCAGGTTATTATTCGGCGGACAGATTACGGGGTTCCTCACGTGAATGCCGATAACCTGGAGGCGGCTGGATTTGCTCTCGGTTATCTTCAAATGGAGGATTATGGTGAGCGAGTTGCGGAACTGCTGCTGAAAGCTCGTGGGGAGTGGGCGAAATATAATGATCTTAGCGGCATAGAAAGATCGGAAGCGATAGATGATGACGCATCCAGCAGACTTGAGTATAAACGTGCTGTAGAAACCTGGCAGGATCTGGAAAAAGACACGCGCGATTTTATTCAGGGCTTTGCCAAAGGTGTTAATCGCTATATCGAATTGAACCCGGACGAGTTTGATGATTGGGTAAAATCCCATTATACAGCCTATGATGTTCATGCCAGAAATATTGTATCACCCAGCAGCAGTTCAATCCGCAGGTTTCTTTCTGCTTTTAAACGTCAGCAAATCCGAGACAATGATGATGATGAGATGGCGTTGAATCACAGCTCGAACGAGATCTTTCAGCTTGAAGATCAAACCGTATGGGCCAGGTTAGCGGCTCGGTCTGAAGAGCCTCATCCCGATGTGGGTTCCAATGTGTGGGCATTTGCACCGGAGAGAACCACCTCAGGGAATGCCATTCTGATGAGAAACCCCCATCTCTCCTGGGATGCAGGATATTATGAGGCTCAAGTGAAAGTGCCGGGTAAATTTAATTTTTACGGCGATTTCAGAATTGGTCAGGCTGTGGGAATCATCGGCGGATTTAATGAGAAACTGGGTTGGTCTACCACAAATAATAGCCCTGATCTGGATGAAGTTTACTCGTTTGATGCCGAGCCAAACAAGCCGGATCACTACATCCTGGATGGTGCATCTGTTCCGCTCGAAAAAGAGTTAGTAACGGTAGAATACAAATTTGGTGAAGCCATCGGTACGGAAACCCGGGAGTTTTGGTCTACACCTTACGGGCCGGTCATCCTTCGGGAAGACGGAAAGGTTTATGTAATGAAGTCGGCCGGTGACGGTGAATTCAGAACAGGGGAGCAGTTTTTCAAGATGATGAAGGCTCAAAATCTGGATGAGTGGAAAGAGGCGATGCAGATGCGGGCCAGGGTATCGTCCAATTTGACCTATGCCGATGCTGATGGAAATATTTTTTACGTATGGAATGCGAGCATGCCCGATCGTCCGCATGAAGCCGGAGGTGATACAACTGCATTTCACGTGACCTCATCGGATGAGATGTGGCAAAAGTTTACAGATTGGGAGCTGTTGCCACAGCTTGAGAACCCTGAGGGTGGATATTTACGAAATGAAAATGATACCTATCACTTCACGAATCTGAATGAAGTGCTCCGGCCGGAAGATTACCCGTCCTTTTATCCCGAACCACAGCTTCGGCTTCGCAGCCAACACTCGCTTGAGTTGATTCACAATGATGAGAAATTTTCTCTTGAAGATGTGGTTGAACTAAAACACAGTGAGCGAATGCTAATGGCAGACAGGGTGAAGGCCAATTTGATCACTGCTGTTGAACAGACAGAACCGGAAGGCGAAATTGCACAGGCCCTTCAGTTGATGCGTGAATGGGACAATACCGTGGCCAGGGATAGTCGCGGAGGAGCTTTGTTTAAGACCTGGTGGAACAGATACTCATCAACAGCCGACAGCCAGCGAGTTCAAAGCTCTCCGGAATCTGTTGGATATTCGGCAACTCCGGAGAAATTGTTTACTGAGCCCTGGTTGTACGATGACCCGATGAAAACACCGTTTGGCCTGGCTGACTTTGAACGGGCTGCTGAGGCGTTCGAATGGGCAGTTGAAGAAACGAAAGATCGGTATGGGCACTGGAATTTACCCTGGGGCGAAGTTCACAGAGCTGTGATTGGTGATCTGGACTTGGCGGTTGGCGGATGTACAGGCTTGCTTGGCTGTTATAGAGTGATCTGGTATACGGATCATGAAGAGGACGAGCAGAAGCTTCAGGTTCGTGGTGGTGACGGCTGGGTATTTGCCGTTGAATTTGGTGAGACACCCAAAGCCTATACCATACTGGCTTACGGACAAAGCAATAAAGAAGACTCTCCCCACTACAATGACCAGCTTCATAATTTTGTTAATAATGTGATGACACCTGTTGCCTTTACGGATGAGGATGTTGAAGAAAGTGTGATAAGGGAATACCGTCCCGGTGTGAAATAGATGATCCCCGTCAGACCGCTCCAAACCCGAGTTCGATTATTGAATATTGAATGTAAAAGTCCCCCTTATTAAAGGGGGATTTAGGGAGATGTTTATCATAAAGTGTAAAAATTCGATGGACACCCCTCTAAATTTCGTTTCACGTGTCGCTAAACGCTCGGATCCCCATGTTAGGGGAGACTTTTCCAATAATCGAACTCAGGTTATAAATACGGATTTTCGTTAACTGCACCCCTCAGACCGCTTCGTGCGGTCAGACGGATTACATTAAACCTTGGAGGTTTCCAAAACCTCCAAGGTTTTTGTTTTTATAAACCGCAAGAATCGGGTTTTCCAACCGGCTCAATCTTACTACATTCACTTCATGAGTTATGATTATGACCGAATAGAAAAAGCGATCATATTTCTTCGCGAGAATTTTAAAAGCCAGCCCCGGCTTGATGAAGTGGCAGCCCACATTGGATTGAGTTCATTTCATTTCCAGAAAATGTTTACAAAGTGGGCCGGAGTCAGTCCTAAAAATTTTTTACAGTTTATAAGTATCGAGTATTTGAAGCGGCTTCTTAAAAAGAAGAAGACCCTGTCTGATGTAAGCCATCAAGCCGGACTCTCCGGAACCGGCAGGCTTCACGATCTCTTTGTAAATATTGAAGAGATGAAGCCGGGGGAGTATAAAAATGGGGGTGGCGGATTATCTATTCATTACAGTTTCGGTAAAACTCCGTATGGAAAGATTCTTATTGCATCAACGGAAATAGATGTTTGTCATACATCCTTCATTATGAATAATGAAAACGGCCCGAAACAACTTTAGCTCAAGACTTTCCAAAAGGATCATTGATACAAAGTGAAAATACAATGCATGATATAGTGTTGCAGCTTTTTCATTCAAATCTACAAAAGAGTGAATCGATACAGCTACATTTAAAAAGGGACTCCATTCCGACAGCCTACAGAGCCGTTGGTAGCGCTGTGGGGCAAAATTCTGCAGCATTCATTATTCACAGCCACAGGGTGATCGCATCAACGGGAGTAATTGGAAATGACAGGCAGGCAAGTGATCGGAAAATAGCCATGTTTGGGAGAGAGATTGCGCAAAATAAAAATGCCCAACTTCAATGAAGAAGCCGGGCATTTAAATTAGCTAAGATTTACTCAGTGAATCACTGGGCATCCCAGAATACACGATCGGTCATAGACCGGTTAGGCACGTTGGCCTCGTTTCTCTGAAGTTCAGAGTCTGGATAGCGTACCAATC